>NZ_JAVJTO010000082.1:0-130490 GCF_040220235.1 Coleofasciculus sp. B1-GNL1-01 | reverse complement strand
TCACGGTGCAACGGTAGAAAACACCTTGTTTGAAGACGGTGAAGGGTCAAACACCTTCCGGGCGTTTAACCCCACCCAAGCCGAAGAAACCTATTCGATGGTGACGGCGAACCGCTTTTGGTCTCAGATTTTCGGGATTGCCTTTTCCAATAAGCGCTGGCTGCACTTCTTCATGCTGTTTGTCCCAGTGACAGGCTTGTGGATGAGTTCAGTGGGTGTGATTGGCTTAGCGGTAAACCTGCGGGCGTATGACTTCGTGTCCCAGGAAATCCGGGCAGCAGAAGACCCCGAATTTGAGACATTCTACACCAAGAACATTCTGCTCAACGAAGGAGTCCGGGCTTGGCTGGCGCCTCAAGACCAACCACACCAGAAGTTTGAATTCCCTGAGGAGGTACTACCCCGTGGTAACGCTCTCTAGTAGTTCCATGGTGGCGGGAAACCGCGACCAACAATCATCAGGTTTTGCCTGGTGGGCGGGTAATGCCCGTTTGATCAACCTCTCCGGTAAATTACTGGGGGCTCATGTTGCCCATGCTGGACTGATTGTCTTCTGGGCTGGGGCAATGACTTTATTTGAAGTTGCCCACTTTATTCCCGAAAAGCCCATGTATGAACAGGGCGCAATTCTTTTACCTCACCTAGCTACCCTAGGTTGGGGTGTAGGTCCCGGTGGTGAAGTGATTGATACATTCCCCTACTTTGTCGTTGGGGTGCTGCACATCATTTCCTCTGCCGTTCTGGGTCTCGGCGGTATCTATCACGCCGTTCGTGGTCCAGAAACCTTAGAAGAGTATTCCGCCTTCTTTGGTTACGACTGGAAAGATAAGAACAAGATGACCACAATCATCGGGTTCCACCTGATTGTTTTAGGTCTCGGTGCTTTACTGCTCGTAATCAAAGCCATGTTTGTGGGTGGTGTTTATGATTCTTGGGCACCCGGCGGTGGTGACGTGCGGATCATCACCAACCCAACGCTAAACCCAGCCGTGATCTTCGGTTATCTAACCACCTCTCCCTTTGGTGGAGAAGGTTGGATCATCGGCGTCAACAACATGGAAGATATTATCGGCGGACATATTTGGATCGGTCTGATCTGTATTTCTGGCGGTATCTTCCACATTCTCACCAAGCCCTTTGGTTGGGCACGTCGCGCCTTCATCTGGTCTGGAGAAGCTTATCTCTCCTACAGCTTAGGTGCGTTGTCCCTGATGGGCTTTATCGCATCAGCGTTTGTTTGGTTCAATAACACCGCTTATCCCAGCGAATTCTATGGTCCAACCAACGCTGAAGCATCTCAGGCTCAGTCCTTCGTTTTCTTAGCGCGTGACCAACGGTTAGGGGCAAACATTGCTTCTGCTCAAGGTCCTACTGGTCTAGGTAAATACCTGATGCGCTCTCCCACTGGAGAAATCATCTTCGGTGGTGAAACCATGCGCTTCTGGGACTTCCAAGGTCCTTGGTTAGAACCCCTACGTGGTCCTAACGGACTGGATGTAGACAAGCTGAGAAATGATATTCAGCCTTGGCAACTGCGCCGTGCGGCTGAATACATGACCCATGCACCGAACGGTTCGATCAACTCCGTTGGTGGCATCATCACGGAAATGAACGGGTTTAACTACGTTAATCCCCGTGCATGGTTGGCGGCGGCTCACTTTATCTTAGGATTCTTCTTCTTAGTCGGTCACCTCTGGCATGCGGGTCGCGCTCGTGCGGCTGTTGCTGGATTTGAAAAAGGTATTGACCGTGAGAGTGAGCCAGTATTGTTTATGGGTGATCTGGACTAGGTTTCCATTTCATCAGTTGAACGTTAATTAACTTGAAAGCTCCTGTCTAGACAGGAGCTTTTTTGTATCAAACACATTCTTCTGAGCTACTGCTGACTGACATTCGGTGGATCAATGCGGTTGGCGATCGCGGCCACCACTACAATCGGCAGTCCAATAACCAAACAAATCAGCCATTGATTCAGATTCAACGGGTAAGTGGCAAACAAGTTATTCATCACGCCCCATTGACTGAAAATCGCCTGCAAAACAATCGTTACGCCAATCCCCACCCAAATCATCGGTACAGACGCAACGCGATCGACGCGACCGCGCAGTTTCCCCCACAAGGTCAGCCCGATTTGACTCAAACTGAGTAAGTAAAAAATCCGTCCGGCCACTAAAGCTTGAATCGCCATCGTCCGGGCTAAATCGATATTGCCCGTGGTCGTGCGAATCCACTCAAAAACGCCAAAAATCACAATCCAATTAAACAGCGAAATTAGCACAATGCGTTTAATTAAACTGCGATTGAGTAACGGTTGATGAGGCGATAAAGGCGGTTGTTGCATGACATTATTGGCTTTCGGTTCAAAAGCCAAAGGAACCGTCATGGCAATAGAGTTCACCATATTCAGCCACAGCACTTGCAACGATAAAATCGGCAGAAACTCAGCGCGAGCCAGTAATACACTAATAAAAATCGTCATCGACTCGCCCCCATTCACCGGTAGAATAAACGCGATCGCTTTCATTAAGTTGCGATACACTGTGCGTCCTTCTTCTACCGCCGCTTCAATCGAAGCAAAGTTATCATCGGTGAGAATCATATCCGCCGCTTCTTTAGCCACTTCGGTTCCCGCTTTCCCCATAGCAATGCCAATATCCGCGCTTTTGAGCGCCGGAGCATCATTCACCCCATCCCCAGTCATTGCCACCACATCGCCTTTAGATTGTAAAGCTTCAACCAGGCGCAATTTTTGTTCGGGAGCGACGCGAGCAAACACAACCCCATCTTCTACTGCATTGGCTAACTCGGTTTCATTCATCTCCGAGAGTTCTTGACCCGTAAACGCGATCGTCTCTCCTTGGCGTTTTAAGCGCATTTGCAGCGCGATCGCCTTCGCTGTGACCTTATGATCCCCCGTAATCATTTTGACGCGGATTCCGGCGTTTTTACAGGCTTCTACAGCTTTAATCGCTTCGGGACGAGGCGGATCGATCATGCCCTGCAAGCCCAAAAATTGAAACCCGCTATTGATATCTTCTGGCTCAATTACGTTTTGCTGAACGGTTTTACGAGCTAACGCCAAAACGCGCAAGCCTTCTGCGGCCATGGTTTCGACAATTTCGTGGATTTGCGCGGCGTTGAGGGCTTGAGGACGAGCATCGGCATCTAAAACCGCCTCGCACCGAGACAACACCGCTTCGACTGACCCTTTCAAATAAACCACTTTCTCCCCTTGCTGTTTATCTTCGTGCAAGGTAGCCATATACTGATGCTCGGATTCAAAGGGAATGGTATCTAAGCGGGGTTGCTTTTCTTCTAGATCGTTCGCCCAAAATCCGGCTTTGCGTGCGGCGGTAATCAATGCACCTTCGGTGGGGTCACCGACTACCTTCCAAGTGTCTTCCTGTTTGTCTACATGGGAGTCATTACAAAGCAAACCTGCAATCAGACAATCTTTGAGAACAGGGGTTTTTTCAACCTTAACGGTTTGTTCGTCTTGGGAAATTTGGCCTTCGGGAGTGTAACCGCTTCCCGACACGCGATAATGTTGATTGCCTGCATAGATGCTTTGCACCGTCATTTGGTTTTCTGTCAGGGTTCCGGTTTTGTCCGAACAAATAACCGTAGCGCTTCCCAGGGTTTCGACGGCGGGTAATTTGCGGATAATGGCGTGACGATTGGCCATGCGCGACACCCCAATGGCTAGGGCAATGGTGACCACGGCGGGTAAACCTTCGGGAATGGCACTCACAGCCAAAGCAATGGCCGCTTCAAACATCGATGTCCAGGCTTCTCCATAACCCAAACCGACAACAAAGGTAAAGGTGGCAACGCCTAAAATAACGTAGAGCAGTTGGCGGCTAAATTTATCGAATTTACGGGTGAGGGGAGTAATCAGATTAGCTTGTTTGTCCATTAATTGAGAAATACGCCCGGTTTCGGTGTTTTTCCCAATGGCAATCACGACCCCTTGGGCTTGACCTGCGGTGACAAAACTGCCCGCATAAGCCATACTGTGACGTTCGGCTAAGGGGGTATTAACCGCAACGGCTTCGGTGTTTTTTTCGACTGCCGTTGATTCCCCGGTTAATGCCGATTCATTCACTTGTAAGTTTTTGACTTCAATTAAGCGTAAATCTGCCGGGACTTTATCACCAGAGGTTAAAAAGACCAAATCCCCCGGCACTAATTCGGCTGAATAAACGGTGGTTTTATTGCTATCGCGGCGAACGGTTGCATCGGTTTGAACAGAAGAAGATAAGGCCGCGATCGCGTTTTCAGCTTTCATTTCTTGGACAAAGCCGACAACAGCATTAATAAAGACAACGCCCCAAATCACCCAAGCATTTGTCCATTCATTTAAAAAAGCTTTAACAATCCCGGCAAGAATCAATATATAAAGGAGCGGTTGATTAAATTGTTCTAAAAACTTGAGAACTGGATTTTTGCCCCCTTTGGCTTCGATGGTATTAGAACCAAATTTATTTTTCCGTTCTCGAACTTCAGCTTGGCTTAACCCTTGTTGGCGATTGAGTTGAACTCGCTCTAAGGTTTCTGCAACGGCTAAAGAATGCCATTGATTATCTTGGGGGTTTTCTAAATTGTTCATACGCCAAATGTGGTTGAACTGTAATTGATGAAAACTGCGGGACAAGCCAAATCATTAGTTACGCTCGCAGAATAATTACATCATTTAGTTTACAACGCGCTCTACATCAAGCCATCAACCTATGGTATGGCCAATCGGTCGTTTTCTCCTTTCAATTCGGAAAGCTCATCAAGACCATTCAAGTCAGGCTGGTTTTTGAGTGCCATTTTTCCACGTCAAATCCTGTTGACAAAATGCGGGTTTTGTCAACCACTCCAGCCAAAATTTATGATAATAATTAACAAAGCTTAATATTTCTACGCAATCATAATCATGCAGACAATCAAATACGAAACCTTCTTTCGGCGAAGCGCGACATTTCTCGCCGTTGCCATTCTCACATTCGCGCTTTTAGCCGCAGGAGCGGGCTTTTTCGGTATCAACCGCGATCGCCCAGGGTAAATCCTCTAAAATGCCTTGCAGTCTGGAACTTGGTGTGATGGGTTCTAAGGAGTTTGGGAAAAAGCGCACCCCTTCAACAGTTGTTAGGTTAAATTCTTCTTTGACTTTGCCGATAGTAAATTGACTGTAAGGCATAGGTTAACACTTTTTCCCATCTTCCCCATCTCCCAAACGTTCCACCGGAGGAGTCTCTACAACCCCACAACTTATTCAGCAGCCCCTAAGGTATAGGTCGGGACGGTGGCACTTGCAGCTCAGATGAAGCCGTCAGCGTTTGGTATAAGCGCTCAGATAAGATGCGGTTGGCTTCTTCAGTCAAATGAATCGCATCCCAAAACGCCCGATCAGAAAAATCGTTATAAATGTTGTAGAAGTTGAGCGTTTTAACATTGTCGGGATACCAGCTTTGAAGCTGAGCCAGTGATTTAGCTAAAGCGATATAGGCATCTTGGATGCGTGTCTGGTAGTCTGCTCCCAATTCAACCAAAATTTCCTGCTCTCTGAGTGAAATCTGTTGATTACCCCCACGACCCGTAATTTCGGGTTGTATGGCAATAATTAAAGGAACAGATGCCCCAGTTGCCAAGCGAATCATTTGCTTGTGGCGATCGCGATAACGGGTAACTCGTTCTTGCAGTTCCTCTGAGTCAGGGGGAAGATAGTTGGCTAGGTGGGCTGTACCATTCAACGCCGCTAAACTCAGGCGACTCACCGAGGGTTGGGGACGTACTATCCAGTATTGGATGGCTTTAATCAGATAGGTATTTGTCACCACAGAGGATAACTCTTGGGAGAGGTGCGTCCAAAAATGCCCAGAGGCATTACTAAGAAAGGTTTCAATATGGGGAATGTCCGTTGCCATGCGATCGCTCGGTAGGAGCAAGTCCATGTATCCATCCAAAACCACGATCGCATCGGGTTGATAGGGCAAAATCTGCAACGCTAACTGAGCCAATTCATTCCCTGATGCATACCCCGGTACAGCCGCATTAATCACCCGATATTGACCATCTTTAATTTTAGGAGGCAACGCCAACGCCTTTTCTAAATCCGGTTTATAGAAGGGCAGATCTGTGGGTCGATATTTCTCCGGAGAACGCTGTTGTTGAGCAACCCGTTCCTTCAGACGTGCTTCCAGTTGAGCTGCGATCGTGGCTTGATTACTGGGATTCCATTGACCGAATGCGGTTGATCCTCCCAGCAAAAAAATCCGAAATTCATTGTTGGGTTTGTCTAGGGGAACAGGTTCAGTATCGCGGAATCCTTGGGGATTAATCTGCCAAAAATTGCTGGTTTGCTCACCTTCAAGCTGATAGCCCACAGCGAGACTACGGTGGGCAGCAAGTCGCCCCTGTTCGGATAAACCCTCGTAAGGCTGGTCATTTTCATTCAAAAACTTGAGGCGGTAAACATTCACGATCGCTGGTTCACCCTCGTAAGCGGCTAACTCAGCGGTTTTGCCCATGACACCAACCAACAGCCGAGTGGATAATTCTAGGAGAATTAAGATAATCGGAATCGCTAAAATGATCGTGAGCAACGGGAAGGGGCGGCGGCGCTTACGGTAGGTGCGACGGCGGCGCGACTTGAACATCAAATACTTTCCTCAAATCATCACAGAATCGGGCGGCTGCGTTGCTAAACTTAACACGGATGGGGTCATAAGACTGACATTAAAATGGCAGGGTTACATCTGAGCGTGGGTTAAAATCCATATTTGTACAGAACTATCCATTATACCTATGCCCTGCAAGCTACTCTTTGTCTGCCTTGGTAATATTTGCCGTTCTCCCTCCGCCGAGAACATTATGAATTACTTAATTGAACAAGCGGAACTACAGGAGAGTATTGTCTGTGACTCAGCAGGGACAGGTGATTATCATATTGGTTCTCCTCCCGATGAACGCATGACTCTCGCCGCCAGCCAACGGGGAATCATCCTTAAGGGCAAAGCCCGACAGTTTCAAATCCCTGATTTTGAAGCGTTCGACCTGATTTTGGCGATGGATCGGGAGAATTTACGGGATATTCGGTTCCTAGACGCTTCAGTACAGTATCGGGATAAGGTGCGATTAATGTGTGACTTTGCCACTCGTTATCGGATACAAGATGTTCCTGATCCCTACTATGGGGGTCCAGAGGGATTTAACCAGGTGATCGATTTACTCTTCGATGCTTGCGAGGGATTATTGGAGTATGTGATGAAGACCTATTCCCTACCCGCCAAGGGCAAAGTCCAATGAGCTTTTTTGAGAAACTCAATCATGCGATCGCACAGAATCAAAGTTTACTGGTAGTTGGACTCGATCCTAACCCGGAAATGATGCCCAAGCGTTACTCCACCGGAGAATACTCCGGTGATCCCATTGATGGGTTAAGAGATTGGCTGCACGTAATTATCCAGCAAACCGCCCATTTAGTCTGTGCCTATAAGCCCACATTTGGCTTTTACAAAGCCTTGGGCGCACCAGGACTCAACTTATTAGAACAGACACTCGCGGCGATTCCTGACTCCATCCCGATTATTTTAGATGCCAAACATGGTGACTTAAACACTAGCACCGTCTTTGCCGAAACCATTTTTACGCGATCGCGGGTGGATGCCGTGACACTGAGTCCTTATTCTGGACAAGACCACGTTGCTCCTTTTTTAATTTATCCTGGTAAAGCCGTCTTTATTCTCTGCTGCACCTCCAATCCGGCGGCTGTGGCGATTCAGCAGTATCCCCAACCCCAAACCCCCCTTTACCTGCAAGTCGTGAAGGAAGCCAAAACCTGGGGCGCACCGGAAGATTTAGCCCTAGAAGTTGGCACAACCTCACCAGACGTATTGGCAAAAATTCGGGCAATTGCCCCAGAACGCTTAATTTTAGCCCGGAGTATCTGGGCGGAGGGGGGTGCTGAACTCAACCAAATTTTAGCGGCTGGGTTAAATGCCAATGGCGAGGGGTTATTAATTCCCGTTCCCCAGGATATGTTAGCCACAGAGGAACCCGCCGCCGCCATACAACCTCTGCGAGAGGAAATTAATCAGGCAAGAAGGCAAAAGATTCAACAGGGTTCGACTTGTGAGTTATGGACGCCCGACGTCTGTTTTCTCGAACAACATCCCCATCAGGATTTAATTCTCCAACTGTATGACATGGGTTGTATTTTATTTGGCGAATTTGTCCAAGCATCTGGAGCCGTTTTTCCCTACTATATTGATTTACGGAAAGTTATCTCCAATCCCCAACTTTTCCATCTAATGCTGAGTGCTTATGCCGAGATTCTGCAAGATTTAACCTTTGACCGGATTGCCGGGATTCCTTACGGTTCATTACCTACCGCCACCGGGTTATCCCTGCGCCTGCATCACCCGATGATTTTCCCCCGTAAGGAAGTGAAAGCCCATGGGACGCGACGGGTGATTGAGGGTCATTTTGAGCCAGGGGAAACAGTAGTTGTGGTCGATGATATTTTGATTAGTGGCAAGAGTGTAATGGAAGGGGCGGCAAAGTTGGAGACAGGGGGATTAAACGTACAGGATATTGTCGTATTTATTGATCACGAAGGGGGGGTAAAAGATAGATTGAAGGACAATGGTTATCAGGCGCATTCCGTGTTAACGATTTCAGAAATTACCCAAACCTTGTATCAAGCGGGGCGGATTACTCAGGAACAATTCCAAGCATTTAACCACAGTGTTGAATAAGTGAACGTCCCACGCCTTAATTTAAGTTCGTGTTAAGTTCGTAGTTGCGCTTTAGCGCCATAAACACTACAGCGCTGACTACCAAGGTTTCTATAACAATCTCTGCATCCTCACCGAAATCTATCGCAGAAACCCGGTTTCTTGCCCCCACCCACATCGGAGAAACCATCTAGCTAGGTCTGTCGCCAATTCTCAGTTTGAAGACCAACAACGCGATTAAATTCTCGTTGGTTGGCGGTAATCATTATCAGTTGATGTTCCAGTGCGGTGGCAGCAATCAAGACATCATAAGCCCCAATTGGCTGTCCTTGAGATTTGAGTACGGCACGAATCTCAGCCGCCTTTTCAGCTTCGGCAGTTGTGAAAGGGAGAATCGTCACAGAAGACAGAAAACTGAGAATAATGGGTTTGATTTTTTCTGCCCGTTGTGGATTGAGGGTTAAACCATAGTTGAGTTCCATCACTGTAATTGAGGAAACAGCAATGTTGATTGGGGCGGTTTGCGTGATTCTGCTTTGAGTACCTGGTTCGCCTTTGATGAAGTCACTGATAACACAGGTATCAAGGAGGTATTGCATTAGAAAATTTCCGGTTCGCGAGGGGGAAGCAATTCATCCCGATAGGACTCGAAAGCGGGGAAGTCAGGGATTCCTTGATAAGACAAAATCGCCTCTGGCCATTGGGACACTGAAATGGGTGGCGTTTGCATGGTGTGGCGTAACACTTGCACAATTAAAGTAGGCAGGGGAATATTAGATTGTGTGGCTTGATGAATGAGGTCTTGTTCGAGATCTGGCGGTAGGTCGATGGTAATTTGCATCGGTGATTTTCCTCAATTTATCCCGCTTCGAGATTCTATCACCCTCCATGATAAACTTAACGAGAATTGAATGTCTGCGGTGAGGATGAGCTTGCCAAACAAGGACTGTAGCTTTTAATCGCCTCAAAACTCTCTTGAAATCCGGGTAAAAATGGTTAAAGCTATTGTTGTCCAATGAATGAGTTCCGAAATCACGTTGGTGTCGAGAATGATTTTCATGGTTCGCCAAATAGGGTTTCGTCAACTCGGATGGGTTCCCGTGGCTCGATGGGAATTTCGTTAGATTCGATTTGGCTGAAGTGTCGATCAAAGACTGCGATGAGCCACTGACCTTCGTTTTCAAAGTTTTCGGGTTGGAGTTCTGGGGCGGGTGTGTGGAGGGTTAGGTGCAGTTCGCGATCGAGAAGCTCGAACAGTTTTTGCTTGTCGGTAGGGTTGAGTTGATAAATGGCTGGCAAGAGTTCATTGAGTGTCATGTCTGCCTCCTGTTACGTTGTATCTACTATTTTGCCTTGTGGAAACGTCAGGAGTGCGATCGCTGAATCATCAGAAGCGGAAGCAGCCTATAATGAATTTAATCGGGTCTTCCGTAGTTGGTGTGCTAAATTGTTATAGCAAGTCGCTAGGCGTGTATTTACAACTTCAGGGGCTGAAGCTTAGTCCAGATGAGAGGTTACTAAAAATCAAGTGTAACTAGACCAGAGCGAAGCGCTATAGTTGGAAATTCCAAAATCTTGGACAGCAAGAGCTTCAACCATTTAGACCCGAAATTCTCGCCTTTTATGAGCAGCGATTGTTGGATAAGTTCCGCTATTTGCAATTGGAATTGAGCCATCGCTGATCCAGCGTCCACTAGAGCTACGATTTACTGCCAGACACACTGGTCTGATAAAGCATGAAGTTTCATGACTGGATTCCACACTTCTGCCTGCACCGACTTAAAAGAAGCAGAAATTAAATCAAAGATTTTTGTGTCTAACAATATCTCTTAGCAAACTACGTAGGTCTTCTAACTTTTTTTCCTTCTGCTGTTCATCAACTTCAGATATTTCAACCTCTTTAATTCTGTTCAAGATGTAGGACTCATCAAATGTAACTATTTCAGAAGGATTGAAATCCAGAAGAAGTAGTTTTTCTGACTTCAACTTACCGACGTCACCTGAAGATGAGTGATAATACACTAAAACACCAACTACATCAGCACTGCTCATGATTCCATTGCCCACTGTATTTCTATACCTTAACAAGAAATATTCACTATCTTTTGGAGCTACACTATAAACTATGTTTTGCATTATAAAAGGATTTTCTGGAGTTATATTGACTATACGTCTAAGTCGAGAACTTAAAAATATCGATCTGTATTCTTTATAAACAACAACCTGAAAATTCGAGATATTGATCTCGAATTCACTGTTGTTGTAGATTGTAAACCTTATTTCTAGTGTTTGTTTAAGTAAATTACTGTCCCCATGTCTATCGTCGTCAATGTTAGTAAATCTCACATCCTCGGTTACAAAGCGGAGATGCTCAACGTTCACAAATTCAACATTTTCTGTTTGAACTTCTACTTTTTCTATGTCATCATAAAAACTTCTTCCGAAAGGTGGATTTAATGGAGATTGAGCTGTTAATCTAAATATTAGAGTAGTGCTAAGAGTTAGGAAGAAAAACACACATACAACTCTCGTTTTAGATACTTTAAATAAAGAGTTACCTAAGACACTTTTTCCTTTAGATGAAAAATTCTTCAATTCAGCTTTTTGGGTTAGCAGATCGCGCCAGTGTTGATTTTGGTCATGAAAATCCTGCTGCAACTGCCTCAATTGGGGAAACCCCTGCAAAATCACAGACGCCGGAATTGCCCCACCCCCCAGATCCGAAGTGCGATCGCGAGTAAACTTTACCATCCCGCAGACCTTCCCCGTCTGCCGATTCAACAGCGCCGATCCACTCATACCCGGTCGCACTTGAGCCAGCTTAAACTTAATCAGGGGCGGCACATCCCCCGTCAGCCCCTCATAGCTACCCGTCACCGGACAACCATTGTCAAAATCATGATCCGGATAACCAAAAAAATAGAATTCCTGACCAGCCTGAAGCTCCTCATCCAGACAAACGCAAGGTAAGCCAGCCGTCAAATTCGTAGTCTCAGGCAGCAACTGTAACAGCGCCAGATCCAATTCAAGAACCTGCTCAACCACCTCCGCCTCGGCAAAATTGACCTGCTGCTGCCATCGCACCTGCACCCGCCCCGGAGCTGTCAGCGCTTTCACTACATGGGCACAGGTGAGAATCAAGCCTGGAGCCACGAAAAAACCCGTCCCCCAGCCCCTCTGGTTCGGGAGCGAAAGCTTGACCGTACAGTCCCGCAACAGTGTTTCCAGAGACATGGAATTTTAATCCTTAGCCTTGGCTTTCCACTCCAGTGTAATCTCTAACACGGGATCGGTTAACCCCGCCGCAGAACCCGCTACCCTTGCCGTGACGATGGAAGATAAGCCCATGACAAATATTAATTCCCCGTCCATCAGGGATCATCCCATTTTGGAAAAGAGAGAAAAGTTATTCGCAAGCTATTATCGCGTTCCACGCATCATCGAAAAGTGAACCAAATTGACTTACCACTTCCGGATCTAAAACAAGGGTTATCAGAGATAAGCGTTGATGGCGGTAAAATTCGCTTGAGGATGGAAGACAAAGGAGAACCGAGTTTTTGGCAAGAATATAAAACAGCTCGCTTACAAGGAATTTATTACGGAGCTTTCTTTCAAGATAATCTATCTTTAACGGATTGGATAAATAGTCAAATATTAACCTCACCCTTGTACTGCTTAGGGGATGGACATGACGGGATATGGAACATCTTTGCCGAAATTGGGGAGAATAAGGATAGAATCGAAATTTTAGACTGGTATCACCTGACCGAAAACCTGCATAAAATAGAAAAAAAAAGCAAAAAAACACCGATCGCGCTCCTCAAACGCCACCAGCCACAAACCTGAAAAACGCCACGATTTAACCGAAGCACCGGAGTGCGATCGCGTCTACAACCGCACCACAGAACTAACCACCCTCAAACAGTGGATACTCCAAGAAAAAATCCGCATCGTCACTATCTTTGGATTACCGGGTATCGGCAAAACCACCATCGCTAGAGAACTCATCGAACAAATTAAAGATAATTTCGATTATATACTCTGGCGCAACTGCACTGAAACCCTGACGCTGAAATGCCTACAAACCAACTTAACTCAGTTCTTTTCTCAAGATAGAGAAACCCAACTTCCCTCCCTAATCGACTATCTGCGATCGCATCCCTGCCTGATCATCCTCGACGATCTCCAAGAACTCTTTGCCAGTGGTGAATTAGCAGGCATCTATCTACCAGATTGTGAAAATTACAGGAAATTCTGGCAACAAATGGCGCGAACACCTCACCACAGTTGCTTCCTCCTCATGAGTTGGGAAAAACCCACAGAAATTGCTATCTTAGAAGGAGAAAACCGCCACTGCCGCACATTACAGCTTGGTGGTTTGGGAGAGTCGGCGGCGGAACTCTTGACGAACAAAGGGTTAACCGATGAGGATAAATGGTGGGAACTTATCGAACGTTACGGCGGCAATCCATCCTGGTTAAATATAATCGCTTCTACCATCCAAGATTTATTTAACAGTAGCGTTGATCGCTTCTTATCCTATCCCAATCTATTTCTGGGAGACTTAGAACCCAGATTAAAGGCACAATATCAACGATTATCTGAATCTGAGCAAATGGTAACGCTGTGGTTAGCGAACCAAAATGCGGCAGACATTTCCCTCAAACCCGCCGAGTTAGCATTGTCTGATTCCGATTTTTTGAAGGCGGTACAATCTTTGAGGAAACGGGGTTTAATTGAAAAAATAACCGATAACGGATCATCGCTGTTCGCCGTTCAAGCTTTAGTTAAAGCGTATTTGAAAGAGAGATAGACTTCGCCCCAGATTATCGAGAACTCACGGTTGGTAAAATGCCTCAACATTCAAGAACTGGCAGCGTTGACACTGTTGGATCTTATCTTGGCACAATAACTATTAAGTAGGTGGATTGACCAATTGAAAAAGCAGTGATTTGGACACTGGGTTAGGTGGAATGTCACTGACTGGTATGTTGGTGAGCAATGCCCACCCTACAGTATATCAAGGGTTTCGGCGCTCCCTAAATGCTTAAGTCAGCGACATTTGGGTTAGAGACGGAATAAAGTAATAGGATAATAGGGTAAAAGGATAAGAGTAAAAAAACTACTCCTCATTTAGAGGCAAAATAGAGATAAACGCTGAATAGCCAACTATCCCCATGAGTTACTGTCTCAATCCTAACTGTACCAACCCCCAAAATCCCGCCGGAACCAAATTTTGCCTCACCTGCGGGTCAAAAGTACGCCTCAAGGAACGATATCGCACAGTTCAACCCTTGGGACAAGGCGGTTTTGGGCGCACGTTTTTAGCGGTGGATGAAGATAAACCGTCTCATCCGCCCTGTGTGATTAAACAGTTTTTCCCCCAAGCCCAGGGAACCAGTACCGTCCAAAAAGCGGCGCAGTTATTTACTCAAGAAGCAGTACGGTTAGATGAATTGGGTAAACATCCCCAGATTCCAGAACTGTTGGCGTATTTTTGTCAAGATAATCATCAATATTTGGTGCAAGAGTTTATTGAGGGCGAAGACTTAGCCCAGGAATTGGCAAGAAAAGGCGCATTTACAGAAGCCCAAATTCGCGATGTGTTGAATAATTTGTTGCCTGTTTTACAATTTGTTCATCAGCATCATGTGATTCACCGCGATATTAAACCGGAAAATATTATTCGTCGAAATCGCGATAAGCAACTGTTTTTGGTCGATTTTGGCGCATCAAAAGTGGCGACAGGGACAGCGTTAGCCAGAACCGGGACGGTAATTGGTTCGGTGGGGTATGTCGCACCGGAACAAAGTATCGGGAAAGCAGTATTTGCGAGTGATATCTATAGTCTCGGCGTGATGTGTATCCATCTGTTGACAGGAATCCATCCCTTCGACTTGTTTGATGTAAATCAGGGGGTTTGGGTATGGCGACAAAGGTTGAAAAATCCAGTCAGCGATCGCGTGGCTAAAATTTTAGATAAGATGTTAGTTAATGCGACGAATCAGCGCTACCAATCTGTAGCGAAGATACTCCAGGATTTACAGTCTCAAACCCCTGTGGCTAAGGTTAAACCCGCAAAACCTGCACCTCCTCCGGCTTCAGCACCCATTAAGTCCCAGCCAAATCCGCCTCAATATGGCAAAGGTTTAGATAAAGAATTAGCGGATTTGAAGTCTGAATTTTTGCAGCCGCCAACATCTAAAAGTACGCCGCAAAAATCGACACCGCCGACTAAAGGTTCTGCCAATACTCAAAAAACTAAAAGTCAAATGGACAGAGAATTAGAGGAAATTAAGTCTCAGTTTTTGGAAGAATAGGTTGTCGTGCTATGGCACACCTTACGCCCGGAAACCGTAGGGGCGCACCGACGTGCGCCCGATTCAATGGTCAAATCTATTCCTATTTTTGCTGTGTTACCCATCATCGTGGGTTGATGAAAGAGATTTAACAGAATTAAGGGCTAAAGCCCTTACAACAAGAATTAAGGCGGGTTGTAGGTTGGGTTGACGCAGGAAACCCAACAAGATTAAGGGCTAAAGCCCTTACTACGAACAGGAATTAGGGCGGGTTTTGTTGTTCCGTTATCGGTGAATATCTGAATTTAGTCCCTAAACCCGCCCCTACAGTGGTTAAACCTGCCCCTACAATTTAGTTTAGGCGTTGACTTTATCCAGCAGATTAGACGCGATAAATTCCCATTCTTGATTCAATTCACCGTTAAATTGTGACTGTCCACTGCGTCTGTACCAATAACGGGCGTTGCTTAAGTCACCTTCTTCGCGGTGAAGATAAGCATGAACCCATGCACTATCACTATCGCTGGCATTCTGTACGATGTCATGCGCCCTGTGCCAATCCCCTCTTTTGTCATACCACAACGCTTGCAATGCTTTGGGTAATTCAGAAGGACATTTTTCCTGTTTCGCCGTTAATTGGGTAAATTCATCCAATATCATAGTTCTCATAAAATCCCACATTTATGCTTATCAGCTTGATCTATTATAAAATTTGTTACCCCATAAGACAAATTACATCGATTCTCCCAAATGATCGCGAATTTACCGATAGCGACTTAAATGACTATTGCCACAACTGTAAATCCGTTTACAATTGGCTATTGTTATACTGAGAAGTCTAAGTAATTGGGGTGAGTGCGTGGTGGGGACAACTTGAATCTTATTTTGGTCAACTTGATGCTCAATGAATTGAATCAGTAGATTATTGAAGTAGCTGGCACAAATGCTTCTGCATGAATCGGAATATCTGTCGCTAGTTATACTAGCTGTGATACAACAGGTTGAGAAGAAATAAAATGAATAGGGCGGTTTATGGTAAAGTCAGCGCCACGATGAACTGGCGCTAAAGCGCAACTACAAGCGCAACTACAAGCGCAACTATGAACGAACACAAAAAAGACCCACTGGAGGTCGTGGGTCGTCTAGTCTAGTGCAACGCCTTTATACTACCGACTGTAAAATGGGGAAGTATTGGTCTAGCTCACAGTATCCTGGTGATTTTAAAGTGACCTGGTGCGATCGCGATATCACAGAACTGGCTTCCTTCTTCCCCTGACTGCTGTACTGGCGTTGCATTGACTGGTGTTGGGATGCACCGAATTAAGGAGAGCGATCGCCATAAACCTGTTCAAAGTGAGCATCAATCGGTTCGCAAAAGTTAGTCACGCCTTGGCTGAGAGCCGACATCAGGACTGGTGTTGCTAGAATCGCCGGAAGTAGGGGTGTCCCGGCTAAGTATTCAATCACCTGAGAATAAGAGCCATTGAGCAAATCTTGGCGAAATTCCGGCTTACAAATAACCGCACGGCATTTTTTGGCTAAATCGTCTAACCATCGAGCATTATCGCTTTGGGGTTGTTGTCCGGCTCGAATCGCGAGTGCGATCGCGGCGTCTTCTAGATCCCCCTCGCAATCCTCAATCGCATCAAGCGCTTGCATGGCTTCGGGGTTATGGGAAAGCTGAGAACGGAATCGGGCAATTTCTTGAGAGGTCACAATAGTCATAGTTTCTTTTGGGCAACTTACCCAGCCTGGAATAGCTATAATCAGATCTTGCACCATTCTCAGTAAGCCCGAAAACCTGTCCGGCGTTCCTCAAGGCAATTACTCTATTAAACGCCCAGCAACAGATCACCAATATCTGAACCATTAAGCTGGCGGGCGATTGCCAGTCGAGCTTCCAGTTTGGCTACACTGAACTGATTCCGCAAGTATTCCAAGTTAGCTACAGCGTTCGCCTTTTGATTGGTTAGCCGCATTACGGTGTTGAGGGCGTGCTGATATTCCAAATTCACCTCTAGTAGCTCAAATCGACGTGCTTTGCGTTGAGAGTCATTTTTTAACTCAGAATCGAAGGCAATTTGCTTGTCAATACTGGCTTCTAGGCGATGAATGTTAAGTTGCACCGCCTGAATTTGTGAGTCCAAATCATTAACAGTTTGAGCGGCTTGTGCGATCGCGGCGGGGTACTGACTCATGTTCATTGTCAATCTTCCTGTATGAAAGTATCAATCCGGACAATCCTTGATCCGGTTATCCAAGCTAAACAGTTAACCGACTACGCCACCCATTCCGAAGCTTGGGACTTGACTGTCTTGGTGGCTCCATCTAGGGAATTCCTCTGAGGCTGAGGATTTGGGGCTTTCTCTAAAAGGTTGACTTCAATATTCACCTCCACTAAATACGATCCCGCTTCATCTCCCACCGCTTGGGCGATTAAACTGGCGAAATCCGGGCGTTCTGCGGTGATTGGGTGGCGTAGGATGCGTTGTTCCCACTCGTACTCGGCGTTGGGGTTGATGCTGAGGATGTAATGCTTAATCATGGCAACAATCTTGAATGGTTTAGGGGTCAGGCGTTCACGGCGTAGAATCTTTGATAGTCCTATTATAGTACATTTGTACTGTAATGGCGAGGGGGTTTGGGCATTGGAGGTGTAGGGGCGGGTTTAGTAACGTTATTGGCTTGTAGAGAAACGTTATCAGTGAAACCCGCCCTTATGGGGGTGCAAGAAAAAGATTAAACCGGATTTCTCCTTCATCCGTGTCAACTTAAGCTCAACCCCTCTCCCCCAGCCCCTCTCCCACGCCGGGGAGAGGGGAGCAAGAGAATCCAGTTCCCCTTCTCCCCACGGTGGGAGAAGGGGTTAGGGGATGAGGGGGAAAATGTTGAGGAGTAGATAGAAACAGCTTAAAACATTGCCAGCATTGACTTTCACCTTAAGTTGACACCAATGCACGTCAGTGCGTCCCTACGATTTCTGGACGTAAGCGTTATCCGTCAAGTTAGGTGTGCCACGCCATTACGTTTTAAACTGAATTTAATAGTTATAAACAAATAAAAGACGTAGCATGGCTACGTCTTCCTAAGAATGAATGATTTATTTAACAGTGAACTGCGTCACTGAATTGAGGCTCTATTCCATTTCAGCATACTCTGCCTGAACATCGTGGTGACTATTGCCATTTGAGTGACCATTCGACAAGGATTGCATCGGTAAGGTGTTATTAAACCAGAGCGCTTGCTGAGGCATTGAAAGCAAGATTCCCGCTTCATCAAATGCCACTTTTAGACGACGGCGAAACTCTCGCGCTACTTCCCATTGTTTCAACGGCTGGGTTTTAATCCACACCCGAATAATAAAACCGCGATCGCCAAAGTTATCTACCCCTAAAATATCGGGTTGATCCAGGATACGCTCCCGCCACATTTGGGTCATAATCATCTCCTGTGCCACCTGTCTGACCAAATCCAATGCTTTATCAACATCGGCTTGATAAGTGACGGGAATATTTAAATCTGCTCGTGACCAATTACTGGAAAGATTTGCCACGATTCTAACTTCACTGTTGGGAACCGTAATTAATCGCCCCTCAGCATCCCGCAACTGAGTAATCCGGAGGTTGATCTTTTCGACAAATCCGCCAACGTCTCCCACGCCAATCACGTCACCAACAGCATACTGATCTTCTAAGAGAATAAAGAAGCCATTGATGGCATCTTTGATCAAGTTTTGTGATGCCAAAGACAAACCTAAACCAACGATCCCAAAAGCGGCTAATATAGGACCAATATCAATCCCAATTGCCACCAGCGCCACTAAAAATCCAATCGAACTCAAACTCAAGGTGATAATATTTTTGGTTACTCCAGAAACCGTTGACACGCGCAACTGCGCTCGCTGGGCGCTTTCTGGCGTCAGTAAATGATTTCTAGCAATGGCAGAGGAGAAGCGATCGGTTAAAGCATAAGAGAGACGGATGATCACGTAAGTTCCCAAGCCGACAATACCCACCCGAATGGGAATCCGGAAACTGGCAAGGATTAAAACCTGTAGGGGTCGGGTGTAAGGAAATAGACTTAAAATAAATAGACTTCCCCCCACCCAGATAACGCCTTGAGTTAATTGCAACAGGCGATGTAAAACTTCTTTGACATTTCGCTGTTGGTTTTGGGTAAGTTGAGTGGATATTGGTTCGGCATTTGACTCAGAAGGCTCTAACAGTTGTTTGGAGCGTTTTAAGCGGCGTTCCCAACGATAAATGAGTAAGCTGGCAACAATCATGGCTACGCCAGTACCCACGGCAATTTTAATTCGAGTCCTCAAAAATTCGGGTTGCCGTTCCTGTTTTGCCTGGGGAAGTTGTTGTTCTAGCTGTTCGATAATTTCGTCGGCTCTAGTCTCTATCGGCACTCCTGTGAGATCAGCATCTTGATTGGTAACGCTCATCAAACGAACTTCTTTGAACCGATTGTCTTGCTTATCTAGGAGAGAGATGTAAATTTCGGGTAAATTGCTTTGTTGGTCTAGTTCTTGGCGAAACTCTAATTCAACGTTCTCGTTTTTGAAGTAAGTCTGGCTGATATCCTGTAACCGTTGTTCTATTTCTTGAATGCGTTGGGATAAAGTGATTTGTGCTTCTTCTGTTCCCTCTGCTCCCTCTGCTCCCTCTACTTCCCCAGCCGTAGTGAGGGGTAACTCCGATTTGTTTGCCGCAATCTCGAATAAACAGCGACCATCGAGTCGGACACAATTGGCAACGACGGCATCCTTTGATGGTGTCTTGATGGTATTAGGCGTAGGTATGTTTACATCGGGTAAACCGGGTATCTGAGCCTGAACTGGAGAGATCACCCAGCCGGCTAACGCCATTGATCCGGCAATTGTCAAAGCTGAAATTCGCATATTCTTCGTCCTGATGATTTGCCTGTTACTTTTCTTAACATCCAAGTATATAGACTAAAAAAAAAATTAACAGGAGCGAATTGGGGGCAAAAGGCAGCAAAATGGGCAATATGACTTTGTTTGAGCTGGATACAAATTCTTGATCAAAAAAAGTTATAGCATTGGAGCTAGTTACAAGCAAATATTAACAATCGCTCCTTTCGAGTTATCCTCCATCTTAGGAGGTAGTTGTCGGGGAGTCTCTCAGTCCTAACCTAATCTATCAAACACCCATTTAATTCATTGATGCAACGATATATACACATGCTCAATCGGCTTTTACCGGAAGCCGTCACTGAAGATGTATTTAAACAACTTCACCAAGAATTGTCAACCGATGCGAATTGGACGATTAACTATGTTGTACTAACAATTAGTTCTTGTCTAATTGCCACGTTTGGTCTGATTAGCAACAGTACTGCTGTCATCATTGGTGCGATGATCATTGCTCCGTTGATGCTGCCCTTACGGGGATTAGCGTTTGGGGCGTTGGAAGGAGACTTGATTTTATTTCGTAAAGCCTTAGGTGCGATCGCGGGTGCGACAATCATAGCATTAGTTCTCTCGTGGCTGACGGGACGGATTGCTGGGATTCCCGAATATGGTTCAGAAGTGCTGTCTCGCACCCAGCCGAATTTAGTAGACTTGGGGATCGCGGTGGTAGCAGGCGGGATCAGTAGTTTTGCCAAGACTCGCGAGCGTATCAGCGATGCCTTAGCCGGGGTAGCGATCGCGGTTGCCCTAATGCCACCCTTATGTGTGGTTGGACTGTCGCTGTCTCAGGGGATTTGGTCCTTTAGCTTAGGCGCATTTTTACTGTATGTAACCAATCTTCTGGGTATCACCTTAGCCTGTATGCTGGTGTTTATCGTAGCAGGTTACACCAAAGTCAATCACGCCTTGAGCTGGACATTTGGCTTCACCGCCCTCCTCTTCCTGCCGTTGGGTGTCAGTTTTTGGGAATTAGCCAGACAAGCTCGACTGCAAGCCACGATTAATAATACCCTGGTACGGCGAACAATTACCATCGGTCAGCCAGAGGTACAACTGGTGAGAACCAAAGTGAATTGGACTGCTAAGCCACCCATCGTCTATCTCACGGTTGAGACGGATCAAGAAATCACGCCTAAGCAGGTGCGGTTAGTTCAGGAGTTTATCTCTAAGGAGATGAGACACCCCTATCAGCTTGTTTTCTTCGTCAGTGAAGTTAAACAAGTTACCACCCAAGAACCAGAGGAATCCCCAGAACCTGTCCCACCCTTGTTACCCCCCGCCCAAGCCCCTGTCCTTCATCAGCCACCCAGAAGTCAACTGTAGAGGCAGGTTTAGGAACTAAAATTACATCGACTTCAGGGTGTGTAGTCATGAGTTTATAGCGCTGAAGCGCAACTACGAACCGATCTCCCCCCGGATCAAACGCCCTCTCAGTATTAGAGATCGGCTAAGTTAGGTAAGATGGCAATGCAAATTAAATAAAACCAACCAAATCTATGACAGCAACATCTACTGCGCTCAAACACGAAGTCAAAGACATATCCCTAGCCCCCGGAGGCAAACAGCGGATCGAATGGGCTGGACGGGAAATGCCCGTTTTGCGGCAAATACAGGAGCGTTTTGCTCAAAACAAACCTCTGGCAGGGATTCGCCTAGTTGCTTGCTGCCACGTTACCACCGAAACTGCTCATTTAGCGATCGCGCTGAAAAATGCTGGGGCTGATGGGCTGCTGATTGCCAGTAATCCCCTGTCTACTCAGGATGATGTCGCCGCTAGCTTAGTCGCTGATTACGGGATTCCTGTCTTTGCTATCAAAGGCGAAGATAACGCCACCTACAACCGCCACGTTCAAATTGCCCTGGATCACAAACCCAATCTGATCATTGATGACGGGAGTGATGTGACAGCCACTCTGGTGAAGGAACGGCAAAATCAGATTGGTGATATTATCGGTACCACCGAAGAAACCACCACTGGAATTGTCCGCTTGCAAGCAATGTTCAATCAGGGAGTTCTCACCTTCCCCGCGATGAACGTGAATGACGCTGATACCAAGCACTTCTTTGATAACCGCTACGGTACAGGACAATCCACCCTCGATGGTATTATCCGCGCCACCAACATTCTGCTGGCTGGGAAAACCGTTGTCATTGCAGGTTATGGTTGGTGTGGCAAAGGTGCGGCAATGCGGGCGCGAGGTATGGGCGCGAATGTGATTGTTACTGAAATTGACCCGATTAAAGGGATTGAAGCCGTCATGGATGGCTTCCGGGTAATGCCGATGATTGAAGCCGCTTCCCATGGTGATGTGTTTATCACAGTTACCGGAAACAAGCACGTCATTCGCCCAGAACATTTTGAAGTGATGAAAGATGGCGCAATGGTGTGTAACTCCGGTCACTTCGATATTGAAATTGACCTGAAATCTTTGGCAGAGTTATCCACGGAATATCGCCAAGTTCGCAACTTTACTCAACAGTATTTCCTGAAAAACGGCAAATCTATTATCGTATTGGGTGAAGGACGTTTGATTAACCTAGCCGCCGCCGAAGGACACCCCAGCGCGGTGATGGATATGAGCTTTGCTAACCAAGCCCTAGCCTGCGAATATCTGGTGCAGAATAAAGGCAAACTAGAACCGGGTCTACATTCGATTCCGACTGAGATTGACAAGGAAATTGGACGGCTGAAATTGCAGGCAATGGGTATCTCACTGGATACCTTAACCACTGAGCAAGTGGAGTATATGAACTCGTGGACATCAGGAACCTAGTTCGGAATTGTTCGGGTGTGATATCATGCCTGACTTGATCCTCAAAAAGAGATCCCCGACTTCTTGAAGAAGCCGGGGATCTCCAGAAATCAGGGATATAATTCAGCAAATTCTCAATTTTTATCGAAAGGTTTCAGGAAAATGGCTCGACTTTCGGTTGAACTACAACGTTATTTTTTTGAAGAAGATCGACAGCCTCAGGTGAGACTAGCAGATATTCTGTCTTTCGCGGGGGAGCGAATTTTTGGGTTTTTGTTTGTAATCCTGTCGCTTCCCTCAGCGTTACCCGTTCCAGCACCGGGTTATTCGATCCCCTTTGGCATTGTCATGCTGATTTTAGCCTTTCAGCTAATCATTGGTGCTAAACGTCCCTGGTTACCCCAGAAAGTGATGAATGGCAGGATGAAACTAGAAACGGTGCAGGGAGTGGTTAAAGGGGGGATTCCTTGGTTAAAGAAGATTGAAGCGATCGCGCGTCCACGTCTAGCTTATATCTGTACCAGTCTAACGGGTCGTGTGGTGATTGGGGTAGCGATCGCACTCATGTCCATCTCGATGATGATTCCCATTCCCGGAACCAATACCTTACCCGCGATCGGTATTTTTGTCACAGGTTTTGGCTTAATTGAAGATGATGGGGCAATTAGCTTAGGCGGATTAGTTATTTGTTTACTGGGCGGAATTCTGTCAATTTCTATTTTACTTGCCGTTTGGTTTGGCGGTGCAAGTTTGGTGGATTGGCTCAAAGATGTTCTGCGTTAAAAGATGCCAGCTAAAATAAATAAAAATGCAATTTGCTGTCCTCCCTTTAACGCGCTATGTCCCAAATTCAAGAACTCGCTCCTTCCCCAGACATCTCACAAGATGTTACCTTTCCCCCAAGTGATCTCTATAGCGATGAACCCCCCTTGGAAACTGAACTACATCTACAACAAATCATCCTACTACTCGAAAGCTTAAAATGGCTATGGCGAGATAGAAATGATTTCTACGTTGCTGGCAACCTCACCATCTATTACAGTCCCCGCCAACGCAAATCGGAACACTTCCGGGGACCCGACTTTTTTGTCGTACTAGACACTGAACGGAAAACTCGCAAAAGTTGGGTCGTCTGGGATGAAGATGGGAAATATCCAAATGTGATTATTGAAATCCTTTCTCCCAAAACGGCTGATACAGACAAAGGCTTCAAGAAAAAACTCTATCAAGACACCTTTCGTACTCCCGATTACTTTTGGTTCGATCCAAATACGTTAGAATTTGTTGGATTTCATTTAGTTGATGGAGACTATCAACCCCTTGAACAGAATGCTCAAGGACAATTGTGGAGTCAACAGCTTGGTTTATTCCTAGGAATTCATCAGAATCAGTTGCGTTTTTTCACCCCAGAAGGGAAACTCGTACCGACACCTGAAGAAGTGGCGGAACGCTACGCCGCCAAACTACGAGAATTAAACATCGATCCCGAAACACTGTAATGTAGGATCTGCTACAGGGAGTCTGGTGGTAGGAGAGGCAATAGAGAATAGGCAATAGAGAATAGGCAATAGGCAACAGTTTCAACCCTCTGTTGAGAAAAAATTTTGCGATTAGCTTCGCTAGTGCCGAAGGCAATCGCGGAGGCTTACAATCCAAGGGTTTTGATTTCAAGGGTGTAAAAACCTTGCACTTGTTGGGTTAAAAAATGGATTTAAACCATTGTATAATATAGCTATTAATTCAGCAAACCCTAATGTAGATGTGAAAAAGTCAAGTCGGGCGGCAGGGATCGTCATTCGTTTATGTAATTTGTAAGGATTTGAAGAATATTAAACGAACTTAATCTTAATAAAGTTGAGTTGATTTCCACAAACCTACTTAAAGTATCGCTTAGTGTAACTAGATTATATTGTTTCAGTCGGTTTTAACCGACTTAAGCTATTAGCCAAGAACTTGAGTTCTTGGCATCTAACTAGCGAGAAGCTTTGTTTCGAGGAGCCTCATAAATTTTCCATTCACGAATTCCCATCGGACTAAGAATAGCTTCCGCCAAACCAATTTGATCAGGGGTTCCTTCTACCATAATCAAATACTCACCTTTAGACACTAAATCGTGATAAACCTTAGCTTGCTCGTCAGGAACACCCCAACCGACTAAACCACCAACTAAACCGCCACCAGCTGCACCAACCGCACCGCCAGCAACGGCTGTCGCAAAGGCATTAGCCGCAACCGTACCAAAGGCTAAAACCTGACCAGCGCCAGGAAGTAGAAACGCCGCGTAAGTGGTAATACCTAGGGCTTCCAATGCGCCCAGAACAACGCCACCGATTCCACCCGTCGCCGCACCCGCTTTAGCACCTTTACTGACTTGATGTCCTTTGCCTTTTTCCACATCAACACCAGCAAGTTCCTCGTTCCTACCAGCATCTCTAGCCACGACGGAGATTTGCTGTTCAGGAAAATCTGCTCGTTTCAAATCCTGTACCGCTTTTTCCGCGTCTTCACGAGTCGGGAATACACCAAGCGCGTGTCTGTTGAGTTTGTCTTCAGCCATGTTTCCCTCGCTTTCTTTTAGGATTGTTCCAGCACAAATTCAGCCTTTGGTGCTAGATTTGTGCTTTCTTCCCACATCTACTACACATTGGGTAAGGTATTCATCTATCAATAGAGATAAATTTAATATCCAAAACCACCATTTGTAGGGGACTCTGAGGTACATAGACAGATCCCCGACTTCTTGAAGAAGTCGGGGATTTTGCTTAAGGCTGTACCTCGTAAACCTGAAATCTGCTGTATCTGTTGCCTGTTGCCTGTTCGTTAAAAAACCGAAAATTTAACCCTTATAAGGCAGTAAATTGGGTCCGACTTCAGCTTGGACATTGACATCCCGAACCCCTTTAATTTCTCTCGCCAAAGGTTCAATCCGTTCCAGATTATCTTGGGTTTGGACGTATCCGGTTACCGTAACGATTCCCTGATTAGCCTGAACCGCTAGTTGAGAGGTTGGCAGGTTAACCTCTAACTTACTCCGCACTTCACTTTGGACATTGCGATTAGAGCGTTCCTCTCCTTCCCTAAAAACATTGTATCGTTGCTCCCGCGCCCGAATGTCAGAATTGGCTTGCGCTCTGCGAATGGGGTTTGTTGCATCGCTTTCATTTCCTAACACGGTGTCTAAATCTGGAGGATAACCAACCTCATTGACCGAATTAGGAGCGCTAGTACTGGTTCTCGCTACATCACCACAGGCGGAAACCCCTAACCCTACAACACCTGTTAAGCATAAGAGTGTAAACTTATTCATTTTTTCTATCCTCTTCGACGGTAAATAATCAGTCAAGATGCAGATCAATCCATCTCAATTCAGTTCCGGTTCTCGATAAACCGTTGATCTAGACATCTGAGCATGAGGCTCATCAACAGCCGCAACGGGGAAATCGGTATTTATCCCATCCATCTCTGGCGCATTGTAAATTCCCAACTCTTCGATTCCTCCATCTTTAAGTAGAGAAATTGCCTGACGAATTTGCTCATCCGTACCTTCAACAATGACCAAAAAATCACCCCGTAAAAATCGTTCCTGATATGCTTTAGCCTGTTTTTTGGGAATCCCTAATCCAATCAGTGCGCCCAAAAGTCCACCACTAACCGCACCAATTCCTGTCCCGGCTAAGGTTGTGGCGACAGCAGTCCCCAAAGCATCGGCTAACATGATTGGACCAATCAGAGGAATCGCTAACGCACCCACACCGACGAGTACGCCCGTTACCAATCCAATAACACCACCGACAACAGCGCCATTCGCCGCCTGTTTACCTGTTTGATTGCCCTTGCGAGTCTTCCTATCCGGATCGTGAAGCGACTCCTCTTCTAATTCTCTGGCAATCACGGTAACCTGATCCAGGGGAAAATTAGCCAGGTGGAGTTCCTGTAGTGCTTGCGTCACCGCGTCTCGGTTGGTAAAAATACCGATCGCCCGTTTGTGTTGATGTAAAGCCATTGTTCTCTCCTTTTACACGCTAGAGATAAATTAGTCTGTTCAACTTTAATTTATAAGTAAATCTTATCGTTTATCGGATAGTGTTTCCTCAATCCATAGGTGTAACTTTAGTCTCTATCCATAGAAAGAAGGACATTTATGACAAATGACGAATGACGAATGACGAATAAATTTATTACCACCGAACCACTCGGTAAAGGAGGTGAAGGCGGTGAACAAAAAACCTGGGACGCCGTTCAGCAAGCATTTCGCGATCGCACTTGTATCGGGTATTGGCGTTATCCCATATTTTCCAAGGTGGGTAAGTCTCGCAAGGAACCGGATATCCTGATTGTGGACGCCCAACTGGGTTTAGTCGTGATTGAGATTAAATCCGTCACCATTGACCAAATTCTGGCAATTACGGGTCATCGCTGGGAATTCCAAAACTATTACACCACCAGCAGCAACCCTTACCAACAAGCGGAAAATCAATTATTCTCCCTATTGGGGTATTGCGATCGCGAACCGATATTACGCCGTAACGTTACCGGGCGGGCGTTAATTTGTCTGCCCTTAATTACCGAAGCTGAATGGTATCAAAGTGGCTTCTACCAACTCCCTAGTTGTCCGCCAATTCTCTTTCAAGATAATATCGTTTCCTGGAATGAAACTGTTGGTCAATTGACGAGAAGTCAGATCCCTAAGAGACCCCTCCCTAGCCCTCCCCTACAAGGGGAGGGAAACGGAATACATTTTTCGTTGGAGGAGTTTCCGGCTCCCCCTTCCGTGCAAAAAAAGCGAAGCAGCCTTTGTCCTCCCTCCTCGCAGGGGGGAATGAGGGGGGTTGGGAAGGGGGCTGGGGGGTTAGGTTTTCTCGTCAAACGGATTCAGCAAACCGCTCCAATTATCAAAGGAAACCCGCTGAATAACCAGCAGTGGAAATTACTGCAAGCGGTAATTAGTGGGACACCTGTTTTCCGGAAAAAACAACACCTGAAAGGACACAAAAATGCTATCCCAAAAACCATTAATGGCACACCTCAACAAACCCGTGGTAGTATTCTGGCACAGGTACGCCAACACCTATCCGAATTTGATTTAGCCCAAGAACAAATCGCCAAATCCATTCCCCCAGGTCCCCAACGGATTCGGGGAATAGCGGGTTCCGGGAAAACCGTATTACTCTGTCAAAAAGCTGCCCATATTCACCTCAAGCATCCCGACTGGGATATTGCCCTGGTTTTCTTCAGTCGCAGTCTCTATCACGGGATTATTAGCCAACTGGATAAATGGTTGCGTCGCTTTAGTAGTGGCGAAATCAGATACGACGCCAAACGCAATCGCAAATTAAAAGTTCTCCACGCTTGGGGAGGGAGAAAACAACCGGGATTTTATAGTATCCTTTGCCGACACACGGGGGTAAAAGCGCTTACGGTTAATGATATAGAAACCAAGCAACCGCATCAAGCATTAGCTGAAGTTTGTCTCAATCTTTTACAAGAGACAGCAATTCCAAAATTATACGATGTTATTTTAATTGATGAAGGTCAAGACTTAATCGTCGATGACCCCTTAAAATTTGAAGGAAAACAGCCCTTTTACTGGATGGCATATCAGGCATTACGCCCCGTCGATCCCACCCAACCGGAACAACGGCGGTTAATTTGGGCGTATGATGAAGCGCAAAGTTTAGAAAGCTTAAATATTCCTAATGCCAGTGAATTGTTTGGGGAAGATTTAGGGCATTTAGTCACCGGACAGTATGGGGGCGGAATTAGAAAAAGTGAAACCATGTATCGCTGTTATCGTACCCCTGGGGAAATTCTTACCGCCGCCCATGGAATTGGGATGGGATTATTACGACGAGGGGGAATGTTAACCGGAATTACCCGAATTGAGGATTGGCAAGCGATTGGCTATGAAGTCACTGGCACGTTTCGCCCCGGTCAACAAATTACCGTAAAACGCCCTCCAGAACATTCACCGAATCTGGTATCAAAACTTTGGCAGGGTTCTTTATTTGAGTTTATCGCCTATCGATCGCGTCAGGAAGAATTAACCGCCCTAGCCGATAATATTATCTACAATCTTCGCTATGACGGGCTTAAACCGAGTCGCGAGATACTGGTGATTGTTTTAGGGTTAGGGTTGGAAGCGATGCGACTAGAAACAGCGGTGGCTGAGTTTTTAATGTCCCAGGGAATTGATATTTATCGTCCCAGTGCGATAGATTGCAATATGCTGCACATTGATAAAAATACCCGTGATCCAAATAAGTTTTGGTGTGAGGGTGGCGTAACCGTGTCTCGTATCCATCGGGCGAAGGGAAATGAAGCGGATATGGTGTATGTGGTGGGATTAGATAATGTGGCAAAAGATGAGAGTAATCTGCAATTGCGGAATCAGTTATTTGTAGCATTAACTCGGGCAAAAGGGTGGGTGAAGTTGAGTGGCGTGGGTTCTTATCCTTTGTATGAGGAAATGTGGCGGGTAATACAGAGTGGGGATACGTTTACCTTTACCTTTCGTCATCCGCCCCAGCGAGAGATTAGTGTAACCGATGTTGGCGAAGTGCGATCGCGCTATCAAAGTGGCGGGAGAAATTTCCAGAATGCAGAGTTAGCTGGGGCGCAGTTAGCGGGGGCGGATTTACGGAATGCGAATTTAATTGGCGCGATGCTGCGGGGGGCAAATTTACAGCAGGCGCAGTTAGATGGGGCAAAGTTGGTGATTGCGGATTTAAGTGAGGTTGACTTGAGTGGGGCGAGTTTACGCAAGGCAAAGTTAGTAGGGGCGAGTTTGAAGCAGGCGCGGTTAAGCGGGGCGGATTTGAGTTGGGCGAAGTTGGGGAATGCGGATTTAAGGGGGGCGGAGTTAGTGGGGGCAAAGTTAGTGGGGGCAAGTTTGAGTGGGGCAGATTTAAGGGAAGCAGATTTGACGGGGGCGAATTTGGATAAGGCGGATTTGAGTGATGTTAATTTAGAAGGAGCGAGGATGCCAGATGGGAGTATTTGTAAGACTAATTGGCGTGAACTATGACAGGGTATGGTAGGGGCGGGTTTGACTAAAAAGGTTGCGCCGTTTGAAGTTCACCCTAGTAAACCCGCCCTTAACCCAGGTGTTATCTATAAAAAAAATTAAATGCTAGATGACTACCTAACAGTGCTAGCGGTAAGCTTATACCGATTTTGCGTGGGACTAATCTACGAGTCCAAACAGTAGTCATTGCCGCTCAACAATGGGGTTTATCCTCAAATCAGATAGCTGCTGAGTATGACTTGAATGCAGAACAAATTGATGAAGCCCTAGCATTTTACCACGCCCACCGTGAAGAAATTGATCATGCGATCGCGGCTGAACAAGCCATAGAAGCCGCTCATGTCTAAACGGGTTTGTAGTAGCCAATGCGAGTGGCTTAAAATGCTCAATTTCCTAGCACTAAAGTGCTTACTACGAACATCGCGCCCTAACTTACCTTCATCTTAACCTGAGCCATCCACGCCGCCGTGCCAAACACACCAGCCAAAAGCGCCGGAACACTAAAATCTGCATCCAGCTTTTCCCAATGCAACCCATCCCCCGATGGCGTCACTTCAACCTCAGCCAAATCCTCTGGAGAAGCATCGGCTAACCCTTGCGCTAATGCTGGGGGAAAGCTATACGTCGCCCCACTCTTCAAATTGATAATTACGCGATCGCGACTTGGGTCATAATACGCCGACTCCGCCCTCGGTTCAACAACATTAGCAATGTCTGCGGCTTCTCTTGCTTTTGCGATCGCGGCTTTGATATTTGTCTCATCCCAACCTGAATTAACCATGAATTTCCTCCCATTTTTTGAGTCGTTCTATTTCAGGTAAAGAGTGCGATCGCGTCCTAAAATAGGAGAATGCAAAACCAACTCCCCTACCTTGATTTCCTCTCTCAAGAACTTCAACTTCCCCCCATCGATGGGACAGCACCTTTGGTGATTGATCTGTTTGCTGGCTGTGGGGGACTAGCACTCGGTTTTGAAGCCGCAGGATTTAGAACCATAGGTTATGAAAAATTAGCAGACGCCTGCGCCACTTATCAGCACAATCTGCATGGTTTCTGCTATCAGACCACGCTAACACGCCAACCCGATTTAATCGAGGGAGCCGATGTAATCATTGGTGGTCCCCCCTGTCAACCCTTTAGCGTTGGTGGACATCAACGGGGACTCAAAGACAGTCGCGATGGTTTCCCCATATTTCTTGATGCGGTTAAATCCTATCGCCCTCAGCTTGCTTTATTTGAAAACGTGCGGGGAATGCTATTTCGCAATAAAACCTACTTTGAAGAAATTGTCAGCGCTCTCAGGGAACTAAACTATATCGTTGAATGGGAAATCCTCAACGCCGCACATTATGGTGTTCCTCAGCGAAGAGAACGTCTTTTTTGTGTAGCTCACCGAGGCGGATGGAAATGGCATTCCAAAACTCATAATAATTTACCGTATACGGTTGGTGAAGCACTGGGAGAACTCGCATTGAGTGTACCCCCAAACGCTAAGTTTCTCACTCATAGCATGGATGAATATATCAAAAAATACGAGAAAGCCTCTAAGTGTGTTAGACCCAGAGATTTACACCTTGATGCCCCGTCTAGAACGGTTACTTGCCGCAATTTAAGCGCTCCTACAGGTGATATGCTGCGTATCCGTTTACCCGATGGACGTAGACGACGGTTAACGGTTCGTGAAGGAGCGCGTTTGCAAAGTTTTCCGGATTGGTTTGAATTCAAGGGTACTGAAGAAAGCCAATGTAACCAAATTGGCAATGCTGTTCCTCCCATTTTGGCAAAGGTTTTAGCCTGTTCTGTAAAAGCCTATTTACAGAAAAATACAGCTCAAAAATCAGCAGAGGAATCCCGCTTACTGAGTCAACCCATACAGCTCTCTTTGAAATTGTTTTAAATGGTTGAAAACTCTGAGTATTTCCAAAATCAATTCACTCAACGGATAGAGGAAGCTAAAGCTATTTTGAGAGACCTGAGTTTACCGACTGCACAGCAAAATGACAGGTCGGCTCTCACCTTACTAGCTTTGCTAAATTTAAAACCGGATACTCCGTGGTCTGAGGCGAGTAATCCTCTACTCGGAATCACCCCAATCATTAACTTCATCGCTAAACATTATGGAAAAGAATACGCACCCAATACCCGTGAAACTATCCGTCGCCAGACTATTCACCAGTTTATCGAAGCAGGTCTCATTCACCTCAACCCTGATAAGCCTTCAAGACCCACAAATAGCCCCAAAACTGTTTATCAAGTTGCCGAAAATACTTTAGAGTTACTTCGTGCCTACAAAACTGATGACTGGACTGAGAAACTGAGACAATACCTGACATCTGTCGAAGCGCTAAAAATGCGTTATGCCCAAGAACGAGAAATGGAACGAATTTCCGTTCAAGTAACATCAGGAAAAACAATATCATTATCTCCAGGTGGACAAAATATACTAATTGAGCAGATTATTAACGAGTTCTGCTCTCGATTTACTCCAGACGGAACATTAATCTATATCGGCGATACGGGTAACAAATGGATCTACTTCGACAGTGAATCACTTAAAGCCTTGGGTGTTACCGTTGAAACTCATGGTAAAATGCCCGATGTTGTCGTTCACTATGTTCAAAAAAATTGGCTGGTTTTGATTGAGGCTGTGACCAGTCATGGTCCCGTCAATGCCAAGCGTCGGAATGAGCTTCAGATTCTGTTCAAGAATTCAACCGCAGGTTTGGTATTCGTGACAGCTTTCCTCAGTCGCCGAGACATGGTTAAGTATCTCAACGAAATTTCTTGGGAAACAGAAGTCTGGATTGCAGAGTCTCCAACTCATCTGATTCATTTTAATGGGGAGCGGTTTTTGGGTCCCTACTGATTGATATAGTAAACTAACCCTATCATCTAAAATAGTAGAATAATTTTTATTTTATCAATGAGCATTCGCCCTAAACTATTCTCTTTCTTTGCTGGAACCGGATTTCTTGATTTAGGCTTTGAAGCCAGTGGTTTTGATATCGTGTATGTCAATGAAATTAATCCCTCCTATATGGAGGCTTACCGTTACTCTAGACAAGTTCTGAATCTGACATTACCCGAATATGGATACCATTATGCCGAAGATGGAGACGTTGAGCAACTTACAGAAGGGGAACAAGCCCTACGTCTCTGGTATTTAATCCAGGATGCTCGGAAATCTACAGATATTGTCGGTTTTCTTGGCGGACCTCCCTGTCCGGATTTCTCAGTTGGAGGAAAAAATCGAGGTAAGGATGGCGATAATGGTAAGCTTTCTGCTGCTTATGTTGAATTAATTTGCCAACATCAACCGGATTTCTTTTTATTTGAGAATGTCAAAGGATTGTGGAAAACGAAAAAACACCGCCTTTTTTTTGAACAGCTTAAAGTCAAGCTCAATCAACCAGGTTATCTATTAACAGAACGTCTGATAAATACATCATTTTAAACCAAGAGCTGGTCTCAAGCGATTTCTTTCTGTGGCGGAGGGAGATGATTCCAGAAAGTCATACAAACGCCTTCACCGATGGCGTTACTCCCCTACTGCTTGTTACGGAAATAATGAAGTCCACTTACATCCTTATAAAGCACGTCGCTTATCGGTTGGTCGCCTAGAATATTTGGATTGAAATGCTTGTATTGTTCGTTGTCTAATCCAAGCTATAATCTCACTAACAGATAAGTTACTATCTAGTTTATTGACGACTTCTAAAGATAAACTTCGGTAAATTGCAATGTTATTAATCTGTATTTTACCTTTTTGATTGGGGGTAAACCATTTTGAATAATCAACCATTGTCTCCTTGCTCAATACCATAGTGAGCAAAGAGGGCAGAAATAGAAATTTCTAATGCTTTTGCCAATTTATCAATGTTTTCCAATGAGGGATTGCGGGAGCCTCTCTCAATATCCGAGATGTAAGTGCGATGAAGTCCAGCTCGAAAAGAAAGCTCTTCTTGTGATATGCCTAGCTCTCGCCGACGCTGTTTGACTGCCAGCCCAAAGCGCTGCTTGATGTCTGTGTTGTCCACCCTTGAATCTTGACAGCCATGTAGACTATCAGTCTACAGACTATCAGTGACAAATAGGCAAGTGCCTTAAAATCGCTTGATTTCCTAACACTAAAGTGCTTACTACGCATAGAAGCGATCGCGCCCTGACTACCTTAATATATTCGGTTACAATTGCTAATGCTTTTACTGCCTAATTGGGACAGGCAGATTTGAGTGAGGTGAATGGAGAGGGGGCGAGGATATGCGGTGGGTGGTATAAAATACCAAGGAGAGATCAAAATGATTGAGTCAAAAGCGCCCACAGCATCCATCATGTATCAGTTGCAATCCTTGGGGGACGCCCTCAAACAGTTTTTTGGATATACTACCTTCCGCCCAGGACAGCAGCAAATCGTTGAAGAAGCGCTTCAGAACCGTGATTTGCTGATTATTATGCCCACGGGGGGCGGTAAGTCGCTGTGTTTCCAACTTCCGGCTTTACTTAAACCAGGGTTAACGGTGGTGGTATCGCCGCTAATTGCGCTGATGCAAGATCAGGTGGATGCCTTAGTGGATAACGGCATTGGGGCGACATTTCTCAATAGTACCTTGAGTTGGGATGCGGTGCGATCGCGGGAAATGGCAATCCTTAAGGGTAAGATTAAATTGCTCTATGTTGCCCCAGAACGCTTACTGGCAGAGCGATTTGCGCCCTTTTTAGAACAAGTGCGATCGCAGGTGGGAATTTCGGCGTTTGCGGTTGATGAGGCGCATTGTGTCTCGGCGTGGGGACATGATTTTCGCCCGGAATATCGGCAGATTAAACAGTTACGTCAACGGTATCCTGATATTCCCATGTTGGCGCTTACCGCTACAGCTACCAAGCGGGTACAGCAGGATATTGTCCAACAACTCACACTCCGTCAACCGAGTATCCATATTGCCAGTTTTAATCGCCCCAACCTTTACTACGAAATTCAACCCAAACAGCGCCAAAGCTATAACCAACTCTTCAAAAAAGTTCAATCCCATAAAGGATCGGGAATTATCTATTGTCTCAGTCGTCGCAGTGTTGAAGAAGTGGCATTTCGACTGCAAAAAGATGGCATTTCAGCCTTGCCTTATCATGCGGGGATGAGTGATATTGACCGATCCAGGAATCAAAATCGTTTTATTCGCGATGATGTGCAAGTGATTGTGGCAACTATTGCCTTTGGTATGGGGATTAATAAGCCCGATGTTCGCTTTGTGATTCACTACGACTTACCCCGAAATCTAGAAGGGTATTATCAAGAATCAGGACGGGCAGGACGGGATGGAGAACCAGCCTATTGTACTCTCTTTTATAGTCCCGGTGATGTGCCTAGACTGGATTATCTGATTGATCAAAAACCTGATCCGAGAGAACAGCGCGTTGCCCGTCAACAGTTACAGCAAATTCGCGACTACGCTGAAGGAACCGATTGTCGCCGCACAATTTTATTGAGATATTTCGGTGAACGGTTTAAGGGAAATTGCGATAACTGTGATAATTGTTGTCATCCTAAACCCGTTGAAGATTGGACAATTGAAGCGCAAAAGTTTTTGTCCTGTGTGGCGCGTTGTCGGGAACGATTTGGCATGACTCATATTATTGACGTACTGCGGGGTTCCCGGAAAAAGAAGGTGGAACAGAATGGACATCACCTCCTCTCAACTTATGGAATCGGCAGGGATAAAAGCGTTGACGCTTGGAAAATGCTGGCGCGATCGCTCTTACATCAAGGGTTAATGGATGAAACGACGGATGGCTATCGGGTACTGAAGCTGAATAAACGCAGTTGGGAAGTGCTTCGCAAACAACGTTCTGTGCATATTGCGATTACTCAAACCCCTGTAGCAAAGGCGCTATCTGATGTTAATCCGAGAACGGCGGAAATTGAATTGCTGTTTGAGAGATTGCGAAAGCTACGTAAACAAATCGCGGATACTCAATCGGTTCCTCCTTATGTGATTTTCGCGGATTCTAGCCTCAAGTTAATGGCACAAATAAAACCTAAAACCCTGGAGGAGTTTGCCCAAATATCGGGGGTAACAACTCACAAGTTGACGCAGTACGGCGAGCGATTTGTGTCGGAAGTTCGAGAGTTTTGTCAGGGGCAAAAGTTACCCGTTCCTCTGCCTTCAAATAGCCAAATGGTAACCTTACAACTGTATCAGCAAGGATTAAGTGTAGAGGAAATTGCGGAAAAACGGGGTTATGTTCCTAGCACTATTCTTACTCACTTAAGTGAGCTAATTGAGAAGAATCAGCCTATAGATTTAAACCGATTAGTAGCAGCAGAACGGCAAAAGCCCATCTTACAAGCGATTCAGAATGTTGGGACAAACTCCCTGAGAAGCCTGCGGGATCACTTGGGTGAGGATTATAGTTATGGTGAAATTCGACTTGTGCGATCGTGGTGGATTCGGGAGAAGAGTTGAGGATTGATGCTTATGTTTACGATTAGATAATTGGGTATTATAGCAACCGCCATAGCGGTTAGGATGCATCATTTTGTAGAGACGCGCCATGGCGCGTCTTTACTTTGGACAGGATAGGGTTCAAGTGGCATCAATCAGTGATCGGGATCTGAATCCAGAACTCTGTTCCTTGTCCCGGTTCAGAATAACATTTAAGAATACCGCCATGTTTTTCCACCACAATCTGGTGACTAATTGACAACCCTAACCCTGTTCCCTTACCCACCGGTTTTGTGGTAAAGAAGGGATCAAATAAGCGATCGCGCACGGTTTCGCTCATTCCGGGTCCATTATCGCGAATCCGAATCACGGCTTGATTCTTGTCTACAACCTCGGTGCTAATCCAAATCGTTGGGTTAAGGGTTGTTTGGCTCTTTTCTGTAGCATTTTCCTCGGCTTTAATTAGAGCATCAAAGGCGTCAATGGCATTGCTAATAATATTCATAAAGACTTGATTCAGTTGACCCGCATAACAGGCAACTACAGGCAAGTCGCCGTACTCTTTGATCAGTGTAATCCCTGGCGAATTGCCACAGGGTTTCATCCGGTTGCGGAGAATGAGTAAGGTACTATCAATGCCTTCATGAATATTAACTGGCTTCATTTCGGCTTGATCCAGTCGCGAGAAATTCCGCAAGGAAATCACGATCTCTTGAATCCGATCCGCCCCCATCTTCATGGAGGAGAGCATTTTGGGCAAGTCTTCGATCAGGAAGGATAATTCAATGTCTTCGATAAACTCTTGAATATCAGCCTGGGGATTGGGATAAGATTGTTGATAACATTCGATCAGTTGTAATAAGTCGCCAATATAGTTCGTTGTATGGCTGAGATTCCCGGTGATAAAATTAACCGGATTATTGATTTCATGGGCGATTCCGGCTACCATTTGACCGATCGTAGACATTTTCTCGGTCTGAATTAACAGGGATTGGGTTTGCCGCAATTCGTGTAAGGCTTTTTCTAATTGATTTGCCTGGGTTTGAGCCGCTTGCGCCGCCGCCCGGGTTTCGGCAAATAATTCTGCATGTTCGATCGCGATCGCCAGTTGATCCACGACAGCTTGCAGCAATTTGACTTCGCGATCGCTCCATTGGCGCGAACCCTGATAATAACTACAGATAATCGCCCCCAGTTGTCCGGTTTTCGTTTGTAGCGGTAACACTAATCCGGAGGTAATTCCCCAATCAGCGAGTAGGGTTCTGGTTTCGGGGGCTAAATTTTGGGTTTGGCTGACATCATCAATTCGCAGGGGATGTAATCGGTTAATAATGTCTGCTAAGGGGGTAAGTTGTGGGGGAAGACAGTCTCCTAATAAACTGGGTAAATTCGGATCTCGTGCTTCATGGGTAACGCTTAAACTGGGTTGATCGGCGTTGGACTTTAACCACAAAAAGTGACAGCCGTCAACCTCCAGCAATCCCCGAATTTCCGTGACGGCTGTGTCTAGAATCGTATCGAGTTCTAGGGAATTGCGAATTTGGCTAGCTAACTGAAACAGTAAGGCTTCCCGGCGACTGAGGAGTTCTTCGCGTACCCAAATCCGGTCAATGGCTACCGCGATCGCATTAGCAACCCATCCCAATACCCCTTGCACAATTTTAGAGAAGGGTTGGCGATTGTGTAAGGCAATAAACCCAACCAGACGAGATTCGACAATTAGAGGATAAATTCCGATAAACGTTTTGTTGGACAAGTCATGTCCCGCCGTTAAGATAGGACGATGAATTGGCTTCAGGGTTTGGGCGACTTTGGCGATTAAGCCTTGATTGGTGAGGATGCGTTGAGGGAAGAGGTGTGTGGGTAACTGTTCACCACTATTCGCCTGCATTTCTAAGACTAAGGGCATTTGCGTCTCATCGGTGATACCCGCCACTGTCCAAATTCCAGCACCCAAGGCGTTTAGGTGGCGGATCATAGCTTCGGTACAGCGTTTAAGACTTTCACCTAGACTGCCATTTTGTCCGACGAGAACAGCGCCAATATCGGCTTCTAAGGTAGACAAACGCGATCGTTCTAGCAGACTGGCTTTGCGTTGCTTGGTGTTGGTAATATCACGGGCGATCGCATGGACAACACCCGCTTCGGCTAAAGGTAAACAGTTCCAAGCCAGCCATTTATATGATCCATCTCGACATCGATAACGATGTTCAAAGTAAATATCTGATGAACTTTCTAAAAGAGTTTGCCAAGCTGTTAATGTTGCCTTGTGATCATAGGGATGGACGAAATCGAGGAAGGCTTCGGAGAGGAATTCTTCCGGGTTATAGGCAAGGGTTTTTTGAAAGGCGGGATTAATGCGTTTAAACTTACCATCGAAACCAATAACCGCCATTAAATCAGGTGAGAGGCGAAAAAAGCGATCCAGTTCAATTTTGGCTTGTTTTTGTTCGGTTATATCCTTACAAATTGAGATATATTCATACGGATTACCTTGGTCATCAACCAACGGCACAATCGTCGTATCTACCCAATAGAGATTACCGCCTTTGGCACGATCTTGGATATCACCTCGCCAGATTTTTCCCTGAGAAATCGTGTTCCACAAGTCCTGAAAAAACTGCGGGGGATGATAGCCAGAATTAAGTAAATGATGGTCAGCGCCGTAAAGTTCCTCTCTTGAATAGTGCGAGATCTGGCAAAATTTATCGTTAACGTAACGAATTTTACCGTGACAATCGGTAATCGCTACAATTGACGCCTGATCCAGCGCCACCTTCATATCAACCAGGTTTTGAGGAGACGTTTGCAAGGCTTTCTCCAGGCGTTGGCACTGATGCACCTGGCTTTCCAAATCGATCACTTTCTTTTGCCATTCTAACTGCGCGATCGCCTGTCGGCTTAATGCAGTTAGGGCGTCTTTTTGTTGTCCGGTTAACTGTCTCGGCACTCGGTCAATGACTAATAAAATACCGACCGTTTCCTGTTGAGGGGTAACTAAGGGAACGGCGGCATAAAATCGGATTGGGAGTGACGTTATCTGAGACTCAGATAGGGCTAGAGTATCTTCGACTACTAATAATGGCTTATTTTCTGTTATTATATCCTGGCGGATTTGGCGACAAAATTCTAAGTATTGCGGTGTGGAATCGGTGTCTAAACCCACCTGTGAAGGCAACCACTGACCTTTAGCATCACAGAGACTAATCAGGGCGATCGGAGTTTGGACAACGCTAGCCGCTAAACGAGTTAAATCGTCAAATGTTGCCTTAGCTGCCGAATCAATATGGCGATCTGGATAGAGTTGCTCAAGGTTGACTGTTGTGTTACTCAATACTAGCGTGTTCATTAACTTACTACTCCTTACCCTCGTCAAAGCCAGATGCACGAGTGTTACGTCCTTGCCATGGATGTGATGACTCCAGTGTGATCGATGTTGTCTGGTTGAGCAAACCCTATCCTGGCTTCAAGATAGGACAATGTGTACATAGTTTAAACACATTAGGAAACTCTTGTTTAAAGAAGGGCTTTAGTGTACTATTCGGGTTAGCCCAACGAAATCCTTGTCTGCTCAAGGTCAGTACGCTTGTCCCTAAACCTACTCGTTGGTCAAGGTTGTCGCTACCCAAATTAACATCTATACCTCGATTCAGACTTCCGCTTTCCTGGCTATGCAGGTATTGCTGGGAAATAAAATTCACAAAGTTTCCCCTATTCAATTGGCACGTTAGCACCAAGGTAATACGTTTTATCACATAGCAACAAGGAAGAGGTTGCGCTCCAGGAAAGGGGCGGGGAAGAGAGGTTAACCATGTTTCTCCTATTTTGGCAACGTGCAAGTTCACGCTTATGAGGCGTTTACTGCTTCTGATCAGGGGCATTGTGTTACGATCTTAACCAATTTTAGGATAGCTTTACATTTTCTTCATAAAAACAGCTAGGGTGGAGGAATAACGGGTAATATCAAGTCTGGTAGCATCGTTATCGTTATTACTTATCGGTAAACGGTTAAAAGGGTAGAAAGCTGTAGACTAAAAATAATTAAGCATCTAGTTTAAATTGAGTCGAAGTGGTCTACCGAATTTGGCAACGGTGTTTCTGGGGAGTGTCACTGTTCCTCAGTGTCTTTAGTTTAGCGGTAGCGGTTGAAGCCCAACCTGCACCTGTGTTTATTCCGTTTATGGAACGTATCCAAAAAAATTTGCCTGTGGGGTTAGCCATGCGCTTACCCCCTGAGTTACGAGTGAATGATCTTTTGGATATTGATCCAAACCAACTGATTGTCCGGGTTTTTCCCTCCGAAGCCCCCCCAAGTTATATGGTAAGTCTGTTTACCTGCGATCGCAGTCCGAATTCCTGCTTACTGGGTAGCTTTTCGGTACACCCCAAGGAGTCAGCGAGTGCTCGGCGTGATCTCCAACGCCATGAAACCCTAGGCGATCGCATTACCTTAACGCCTAATGTGGCAGGATATCTGATTGAAGGACCCCTGCAAAATCCTTCCTACCCCTTCTCAACGGTGATGTGGCAGCAAAATGATATGATTTATACGATTAGCTTTCCTGCCATTGAACGACAGAATATTCTCTACATGGCGCTTTCTATGGCAAGGGAACCAGCGTTTTATGGTCGTTAGTGATTGGTCATTCGTCATTTGTCATTCGTCATTCGTTTACTCCCTCTGCTTCCCTAGCTTCCCCACCACAAGCCTGATTCAGCAGTCCCTAATTCAATACCTGGCGAATTACATCGGCTGGAACTTGATCGGTTATGGTGACATGACCGATTTCAGTGGGCAAAATAAATCGCACTTTGCCGTCTTTCACTTTCTTATCGGTTTGCAAGGTATCAATAATTGCATCAATATCCAATCCCGGTGGTAACTGAGTCGGTAATCCGGCTTTCTCAATTAACGCCTTTTGACGTGCGGCTTCCTGCGGTGTCCACATCTGAAGATCTACAGCAATTTGACCCGCCGCCACCATGCCAATCGCCACCGCTTCCCCATGATTAACCACTTTATATCCGGTTAAACTTTCGACCGCATGACCAATCGTGTGACCATAATTTAAAATAGCCCTTAATCCAGCTTCTTTCTCATCCTGACTAACAACATCGGCTTTGGCTTGGCAAGAACAGGATAAAATAAAGGACAATAATTCCTCATCTAAATACCGCCGTTGGTCGAGACGCTTTGTACTCTCCAACTTGGTAAATAATTCAGCATCCCAGATTACGCCATATTTAATCACTTCTGCCATTCCCGCCCGTAATTCTCGTGGGGGTAAGGTTTGTAAGACTTGCGGATCAATTAACACAAAGCGGGGTTGGTGAAAGGCGCCAATTAAGTTTTTCCCTTGGGGATGGTTGACTCCTGTCTTACCGCCAATAGCTGCATCCACCATGGCTAACAGGGAGGTGGGAACTTGGACGGCATTAATTCCCCGTAACCAGGTAGCTGCCGCAAATCCGGTCATATCCCCAATCACGCCTCCCCCTAATGCCACCATCGTGGAAGACCGTTCTAGGCGGTTCTGGAGGGCGGCGTCGTAGATTTTTTGAATGGACTTAAGGGTTTTGTACCGTTCACCTGCGGGTAGGGTACAATGAGACACCTGATAGCCGACTAACTTCAGCGCCGCGATCGCCCGTTCCCCGTAGCGGCGAAAAATGGCGGGATTGGAGACGAGGAGAACCTTTTTCCCTAGTTTCAGCCGACTCATCCAGACGCCGATATCATCCAAGCTTCCTGGCGCGATCGCAATATCGTAAGACTGCGGTGGTACTTCAACCCGAATCACTGATTTCATCTGATTTTCTCCAGCAACTGTGGGCTGTATTTTATCCCACTTGATGATTTAATAGTCTAAAGTAAGACGTTTTTGAGAGAACGGTAAATGTCTGGATCTGCAATTGTTGCCTACTTTTTAATCCTCGGTGGTGCTACGGGTGTCGCCCTAGCCCTGTTTTTTGGTCTCAAAGCGGTCAAATTGATTTAAACCGAGGGATGAGACCCAACAAACTCTGGTTGGGTTTCACGTTGTTCAACCCAACCTACTACTCATTTACCACCACCCGTCTAGGAGTATAGCCGTGAACTCAAGTTCCGGAACCCAAGCTAAAACCTGTTAAAACAGGTTAAAACCTCTAGTCAGCTTTCGCTGACTTTAGCTATCAGCCGGAAATTTATTTCCAGGCTGACTGCAAACGATGATTAGAAGTAAAGCCAGGAAAAACCTGAGCAACTTGATTTGCCTCAAGTTGTATATGTTGTTCTAAGATTGATGCGATCGCGTCTCGAAAATCGGTGGTGACGGCTAAATCTCGTCCTTGGAATAACGCTGATTCACTCAAACCTGACCATTCCCCATAGACTTTACCACCACGAATCCCACCCCCTAAAATCCACATCACGTTACCATGTCCGTGATCCGTCCCCCCATTGCCATTCTCCTTCACCGTGCGACCGAACTCCGATAAGATAGCGATCGCAGTATCGGAATAGACTGAACCTAATTCCTGGACTAGAGTCACTAATCCTTGTGCCAAAGATTTCAGTTTATTGGCAAACTGACCCTGACTGCTTCCCTGATTAATATGAGTATCCCACCCCCCTAACGCCATGAATGCCAATTGAGTCTGGGAATCTCCAACCATTAGCCTCGCCAGATTCCGGGTATCTTTAGCAAATCCATTTGGAGGGGGTGCGCCGTTGTCAGCTTCTCGCATTTCAGCCGCTAGGGTAGCCAGCAAAATTTCCCGCGCTTGTTGTCCTTCCTGATAAGCTAGATGAATCGGATCATTCCCCCGGTAAAGGCGTTCAAAGGCTGCATTGAGTTGAGAACGATCCACTGATAGAGAACGGGTAGCATTACTTCCTGGTGGTAGACTAGCCACAGAACTGTTACCCATCAGAATAGGCGAGATCATCGAACCGATATTGACGGCTTGAGTAGGTCCAGCTTCAGGGAGAGTTGCTAACAAGCGATTCATCCAACCATCGGATGTGGTTTTATCGCCAGGAGTTCCACTCTCCATATAATTTTGAGCATCAAAATGAGAGCGAGTGGTATCCGGTGATCCGCAAGCATGGACAAATGCTAAACTGCCTTGTTTCCATAACGGCATCAGGTCAGCCAAGGCAGGATGCAAGCCAAAATGACCATCTAAATCTAGCACTCCTCCTTTTTCTTTGGGTTGGGGAATAGCAATTCTGGGTCTGGCTTCATAGTAGTCTTGGTCTTGGAAGGGAACTACAACATTTAATCCATCGATACCACCGCGCAGGAATATGACAATGAGTCGTTTGTTGGTAGTCGTGGAAGCCATTCCTCTAGCCGCCCAACCCTGTAACCCAATCGGCGTAAGTCCAGCAGCAGTCAAGAGGCTAGCGTATTGTAAAAATTTGCGTCGGTTCATGGGGATAAGTACCTGGACAGAAATTTGGTTAACTGAGTTAAAGACTTGTCAACATGCATGGGTTCCTTGTTCTCTGTTCTCTGTTAAGAGTTCCCCAATCTCAACCGTCAACTTTAATGTTGTTGTCGTTTGCGCTTCAGCAATGAAGTAGTCCCCAGAATCAATAACCCTAATAAACCTAGCATTGATGATGGTTCTGGTACAGAAGTTCCTGATGAAGGCTGTACCTCGAATGCCCCAACATCGGTTTGACTGCCTACCGTCCGGTTAAAGCCGTCTCCTCGTTGGTCGGTGAGCAGCATTAGAGGGTTACTACCTGCATCAATAGCAGGGCTACCAGGAAGGAGAGCATGAGTTGCAGTGGAACCCCCATTATTTTGTAATAAACCAAGTAGAGGATCAATTGGGTTATCCGTAGTACCAACCTGGTCATTATTGACCCCATTGATGAAACCTGGAGTGCCATCGCCATTGCCAATTAAGTTGTGACCACCGGAGGTGAAAGAATTGCCAGAAATATCAGCAGCATCGGTGTTGCCAGCAATAATGCTACTGGTAATTGTCATCGTCTCTGTATTAAAAATACCGCTACCAATACCAGTGCCGGAGTTGAAACTGTAGCTATCGCCACCTTTAGCGGCGTTGCCAGTGATGGTACTGTTAGTCACTGTACCCCAACCCCATAAGCCGCCGCCGTAGCCATTGCCTCCGTTAGCCTGGTAACCCAGACCGCCTGATGCTATATTGCCGCTAATGGTGCTGTTGCTTAACGTTACTTTACCCGATAAGCCGCCACCGTAGCCATTAGCCGCTTGACCATTGGTGGCGGTGACGCTTCTGCCGCCTACTGCCATGTTGCTATTAACGGTGCTGTTGGTCACTACCAACTCACCAGAACGATTAAATATACCACCACCTTTGCCGGGACCACTGCTAATAAATTGAACACCCGATCCACCAAAAGCTCTGTTGCCACTGATAGTACTATTCTCCACCTTCACCATGCCAGAGTCATTAAAGATGCCACCACCGTTCCCAGGAGAATCAGCATAAAAGGCACCACCACCACCGACTGCGGTATTATCGCTGATCGTGCTGTCCGTTACTACCAACTCACCCGAACGATTAAAAATTCCGCCACCGTTGCCACTACTAAAACTATGTCTACCTGAGGCACCAGATGCTTTATTGTGGCTGATAGTACTGTTGTGTATGTTTACAATACCGGAGCCATTATAAATGCCGCCACCCTCGCCATTACTCAAACCGACACCACTATAAGTGACACCAAATGTTCTATTGTGGCTGATAATACTGTTAGTTAGGGTAAGCTTGCCGGAGCTATTGAATATACCACCACCGACGCCGAAGTCTTTTATGGTATTGTTAGTCACCACAAGATCCAGGAGGGTGAGATTTTCATCCTCATTGTAAATAGCACCGCCAGGATCGGCTCTGCCTTTACCATTACTGTCACTCACAGTTAAACCAGAAATTAGCACATCAAGGATTTGGCTGCCGCCATCATCAATACTAAAGATGCGGGAGTTGTTGTTCCCACTAACTGTCATAAAATCAGCGCCCGACCCGAGGATATTTACGGAGTCGGTAATATTAAGTTCGCCACTGGTGAGGGTGAGGGTACTGGGAAAACCCCCCGTGTCAAAAACAATCTCATCTGTACCTGCTTGTGTATTAGCGTCGAAGATTGCTTGACGAAAGCTGCCTGCTCCCGAGTCAAAAAGATTGGTAACGGTGAAAGTAGCCATTTACTTGTTCCTTATGTATTGTTGTTTGACCTATTCTGTTTTGTCTCTTTTTTTCAGTCTCTATAGCAATCCTAAATAGGATGCAACAAGCGAAATGCTCGAAACCCAGGTATAGCAAGGGTTTCATTTTTTAAAATTGCCACGACCTAAATAGGATTGCTATAGTGCTTCGAGGTAGAAAACTTTAAAGATGGAAAAAGTATAGCAGTCGCCAGGGTCATTAGGACATATTGATGAATGCCATGTATTGTTTTGAGATAGACTTCGTATCCTAACCGTTGTGGCGGTTGCTATATCACGATTTATTTGGTAGTTTGCGCTTTACCAGGCAAGTAGTTCCCAGAATCATCAACCCAATTAAACCCAGCATTGATGATGGTTCAGGGACAGAAGTTGACGGGAGTGGTTGCACTTCAAATGCCCCAACGTCAGTTTGACTGCCTACCGTCCGGTTAAAGCCGTCTCCTCGTTGATCGGTGAGCAGCATTAGAGGGTTACTACCTGCATCAATAGCAGGGCTACCAGGAAGGAGAGCATGAGTTGCAGTGGAACTCCCATTATTTTGTAATAAACCAAGTAGAGGATCAATTGGGTTATCCGTAGTACCAACCTGGTCATTATTGACCCCATTGATGAAACCTGGAGTGCCATCGCCATTGCCAATTAAGTTATGACCACCAGAGATGAAAGAACTGCCAGAAATATCAGCAGCATCGATGTTGCCAGCAATAAGACTACTAGTGATTGTCATCCTGCCTGTGTTGGCAATGCCGCCGCCAAAGCTGAAGTCTGTTTCGCAGTAAGGCAGGTGGCAGCTACCACTTTTGGCTTCATTACCAGTGATGGTGCTGTTCGTTACTGTTCCACTACCCCAGATCCCGCCACCAATACCACCGGCAGCACCATAAAGACCTGAACCACCTTCGGCTGTATTGTGACTAATAGTGCTGTTAATCACAGTCACTTGACCTGAGATGCCACCGCCGTTGCCTGTGGTTGGGTAAGAAGGCGAGTAATAAGACCCAGTGGAGCCAGCTCTTGCTGTATTGTCACTAATCGTGCTGTTGATGACTGTCACTTTACCGAAAATGCCACCACCACTACCCTTGGCAGCTCCATAAAAGCTTGAACCACCTGCTGCTATATTGTTGTTAATAGTGCTGTTGGTTACGACCAATTCGCCAGAACCGTTAAACATACCGCCACCTTTGCCATGACCAGCAAAGCTTCTACCGGAGCCAGCGGCTGCGCTATTGTTACTAATAGTACTATTGTTGACGTTTATAATGCCAGAGCCATTGAAAATAGCACCACCTTCGCCATTGCCGCTATCCCCGTAGCCATCGCCGCCTGCTGCACGATTGTCACTGATAGTACTATTGTTGACGTCTATAGTGCCGGACTCATTAAAAATACCGCCCCCTGAACCATTGGTACCATAACCAGGAGAGTACTCAAATTGACCTGCGGCTAAATTGCTACTGATAATACTGTTAGTGATCGTGAGTTCACCGGAGCTGTTAAAGATACCACCACCACTACCATCCTCAAAAAAATTACCTCTCGCTGTGTTATTAGTCACCACAGCATCTATGAGAGTGAGATTTTCATCGGCATTGTAGATAGCGCCACCCAAACCGAAGGATGAATTGGAATTAGTGGCTCTACCATTGCCATCAGTCAAAGTTAAACCAGAAATCAGCACATCGAGGATTTGGCTGCCTCCATCATCAATGTTAAAGATTCGGGAGTTATTGTTCCCACTGACTGTCAGCCAATCAGCACCTGAGCCGAGGATATTTACTGAGTCGGTAATCTTGAGTTCTCCACTGGTGAGGGTGAGGGTACTGGGAAAACCCCCCGTGTCAAAGACAATCTCATCTGTACCTGCTTGTGTATTGGCATCGAAGATTGCCTGACGAAAGCTGCCTGCTCCCGAGTCCAAAGGATTGGTAACTGTAAAAGTAGCCATTTACTTGTTCCTTATAGGTTATAATCGGAATTCTATCTGTAGGATACTATTCATTCCACAGGCTGAATCCCAAGCAAAATTATTTTCATAAAACCTTTAATATGTTAATTTTTATAAAAAATTATCTTAGTCATGACTCATGAAATGTTAAATAATTAAAACAAATCTCCTCAAACCCCATCTTCAGGGACAAATTATTTCAATGAAGCGAAAAAAATAATCGTTAAATAGGAATACAATGATTAATTGATTACAAGTCCGCTGCCTGGTAACAATGTAAATACGTGAAAAATACGTGAAAATCATTAGGAAAAATTATCATAGAGTTCCCAGGCAAGAGAGGGCTTTGCTTCACACAAGCTTCATATAAGCTGCTGAGTCAAGGATTTGAGTAGAGGGCTACTCGATCAACCTGAGTGGACTCGAGATGTTAGGGAGCTGCGTAAAAATAAAGTACCAGTGAGGAAAGCTGTATTCATGAACTTAGCCAAGCTTCCTTGGTACATTATTAAGTTGCAAGTCCCTAAGACCTCTGAGATCGGGTAAAGTGAGACTTGAGAGACGGCTACCGATGCGATCGCACGCTTTGTAGTCAACTTTGTGGTCAACGCGATCGCACATTGCCGCCATCATCGCACCTTACCCCTCAACTCAAATTAAATCGCGATCGGTGGTAGAGGCTCAAGTGGGACAATAGATCTGTTCTGACTGACTGCATACTTCAGATGACGAACTTTCCTCAGCACCAACCCCAAGACGACCCAATGCGGAGTGTCCATACCACGAACTTTCCCCAAATCCTAACCCAACTGGGGATTTCCTTAGTGGTTTCCACCTACCAAGCGGGTAAGTTAATCGTCCTCCGTGCTGATGGAGAACATATCAATACTCACTTCCGTGTCTTCCAAAAACCTATGGGTTTAGCAGCGGATCGAGGTAGAATTGCCATTGGTACAGCCAACCAAGTTTGTGAACTCCGCAATGTGCCAGCCGTTGCTCAGAAATTGGAACCTATTGGAAAACACGACGCTTGCTATCTTCCCCGCAATTCTCATATTACTGGGGATATTGATATCCATGAAATGGCATGGGCAGACCAAGAACTCTGGTTTATCAATACCCGTTTTTCTTGTCTATGTACTCTAGACTTTGACCACAGCTTTGTTCCCCGTTGGCGACCTGATTTTATCAGCGCCTTGTCACCAGAAGACCGTTGTCATCTTAATGGTTTAGGTATGGTGGACAATTACCCCCAATACGTCACAGCATTAGGAACAACAGATAGTCGAGGAGGCTGGCGAGAAAATAAGGCTTTTGGTGGCGTATTGATGGATGTAGAGACAAATCAGGTAATTGTCCAGGAATTATCAATGCCTCACTCACCCCGTTGGTATCAAAATCGTCTCTGGGTATTGGAATCAGGGAATGGTTCTCTAGCAACCGTTGATTTGGCGTCTGGGAAATGTGAGACAGTGACTCAGCTTCCTGGCTTTACTCGGGGTATAGACTTCTGGGGTTCCTTGGCGTTTATTGGTCTTTCCCAAGTGCGGGAGACAGCAGTATTTAGTGGTATTCCGTTGACTCAACGGCTGGAGGAACGCATCTGTGGGGTTTGGGTGGTGAATATTGAGACAGGGCAAACTGTGGCATTTTTAAAGTTTGAAGAAGCCGTACAGGAAATTTTTGCGGTACAGGTATTACCGGGGATTCGGTTTCCTGAGATTATCGACTGGGATGAACAATTGATTGCCACGTCCTATGTTTTACCCGATGAAGCGTTGGCAGATGTGCCTGATGGACAAAAGCAGTTAGTAACAGAAATGAGTACCTCTCAACTGCAGGTGGAGTCAGATTTAACTCGGTTTTCTAACTCTCCGTTTCCGAAAAAGTCTGGGAAGCCGAAGCGAAAAAAACACGGATTTGGTATCAATCAGCAGCACTAAGCCGTGAACTCAAGTTCCGTCTCAAAGCTCGCGTCCCGTTAAAACGGGTTAAAACGTCTAGTCAGCTTTAGCTGACTTTAGCTATCAGCCGGAAATTTATTTCCCGGCTGACCTATAGATAACTCATAACCAAACCTGTGACAATTCTTTGAGACAGCACTAAGCCGTGAACTCAAGTTTAACCTGAAGTTCCCCCCGTGCGGATGTACTACACCCAGGCTAAAGCCTTATTCCGTGGTGGTTTTAGCGCTCAACCCCCTCAAAAACCGTACCCATGTAGCCCTTGCAAAAATAGCGCGATCGCGCTATTTTTGCAATAGACAAGTGATCGGTTGAAACCCACGCTACATCAAGGTTTCAGCGATTGTACCCATGTAGAACGGCTAAAAAATCGCGGAAAGCCTCACGGTGAGGCAGTTTTGATTTTTTGGCTGGGGGAACTTCAGGTTAAAACGGGTTAAAATGTCTAGTCAGCTTGAGCTGACTTTAGCTATCAGCCGGAAATTTATTTCCCGGCTGACCCACAGATAACTCAGAACCAAACCCCTGACAATGCTTTGAGACAGAAAACCTGAATAAGGGAAGAAGTGTCACAATTTATTTTGCAGTTTCCGCCTCAGCAGTGAACCAGTGCCAATAACCACTAGACCAATTAACCCCAGCATTGACGAAGGTTCAGGAACAGAAGTTGATGGCGGTTGCTGTACCTCAAATGCGCCAATATCAGTTTGACTACCCGAAGTCCGGTTAAAGCCAGAACCACGTTGGTCAGTGAGTAGTCCGAGTGGGTTACTGCCCGCATCAATCGCAGGACTGCCAGGGAGGAGAGCGTGAGTTTCGGTAAAACCGCCATTATTTTGCAATGGACTCAGCAGAGGATTAATGCCAATTAAGTTGTTACCACCAGAAGTGAAACCACCAGCAATATCATCAGCATTGGCGTTACCAGCAACAATGCTACTGGTGATTGTAATAGTATCGGTGTTAACGATGCCGCTACCTATGCCGATGCCACTGGAGTAGTAACCCCCGCCACCTTTTGCTATGTTATCGGTGATAGTGCTGTTGCTCACTGTCCCGCTACCCCAAATGCCACCACCGTAGCCGTTGCGGCCGCCTTCTACTGTGTTGCCGCTGATGGTGCTGTTGATTAGGGTTACTTCACCTGATATGCCGCCGCCGTAACCGTTGGTAGGGTTTTTAAAGATAGTAAAACCTCCTTCTACTTTGTTGTCGCTGATAGTACTGTTAGTTACTATCAGGTCACCAACCCTATTTACAATGCCACCACCATTAGCAGTACCAGCGCGTCCGAAGCCAACGCCACCGAATGCTCCATTGCTGCTGATAATACTACTGTTCAGCCTCACATTGCCAGAGCTATTAAAGATGCCGCCACCGTTGCCAGTGCCGCTAGTATAGTCGTCAAAGCCGCCTGCTGCTGTGTTACCGCTTATGGTACTACTGTTCACGTCCAGATTGCCGGAGCTGTTAAAAATGCCCCCACCATTACCGTTGCCAGGATTGGGTATATATGAACCGACACCATCTGCGCTGTCTGCGCTGTTACCACTGATGGTACTGTTAGTTATTGTTAGCTCGCCGGAGCTGTTAAAAATACCGCCGCCGCTACTGTCGCCGCTACTGGAGCGGCGAGAAAAGGAACCTCTTGCTGCTTGGTTGCTGCTGATAGTGCTGTTAATTATTGTTAGCTCACCAGAGCCGTTTAAGATGCCGCCGCCTCTGCTGCCACCACCGTTGTATCGACCGAATTCGCCATCACCACCTTTTGCTTCATTGCTACTAATCATGCTGTTGACGATTGTTAGGTCGCCGGATTGGTTAAAGATTCCACCAGCACTACCAATGCCACTGTAGTAGAAGTAGAACTCGCCATCGCCACCTTCTGCCCGGTTGCCACTGATGATGCTGTTGGTTATCGTTAAGTTGCCGGATTGACTAAAAATACCACCACCAGTGCTATTGCCACCATAGTATGAGTTACCGTCGCCGAATACTTTGTTGCCACTAATCGTGCTGTTGGTTATCGTTAAATCACCTGCACGATTAAAGATGCCACCGCCCTGACTATCACCACCGTAGAAGCTGCCACCAATGCCTCTTGCGGTGTTGTTAGTAATCACAGCATTCACGAGGCTTAGAGTTTCATCAGCATTATAGATAGCCCCACCCACAGTTAGGAATGGGTTAAAATCAGCGGATTGAGCATTGCCATTGGTCAGAGTCAAACCAGAGATAAGAACATCAAGGATGTCGCTGCCTCCATCATCAATGTTAAAGATACGAGAGTTGTTATTCCCGCTAACCGTCAACAGATTAGCACCTGGTCCGAGAATATTTACCGAGTCGGCAATATTAAGCGCTCCACTGGTGAGAGTGATGGTACTCGGAACACCACCTGTATCAAAGACAATCTCATCCAAACCTACTTGGGCATTCGCATCGAAGATTGCCTGACGAAAGCTGCCTGTGCCAGAGTCAAAAAGGTTGGTAACGGTAAAAGTTGCCATTTTTTCCTTAAAGCTTGTTGAAAACGTTTATAATCCGGTTTCCCTCAGCAGTAAGCGTACTATTGATTCTGACAAAACGATCAAGCCAAGAAATGTCTTCATGAAAACTTTAAAAAGTTAACTTTGTAAATACTTATAGTTGTAAATATTTATTACAATGTAAATTAACTTAATAAATGCGCTAAAGCTTTGATAGAAGGAAAACGAGTTAAATAACACTTAATCTAAAAATAGCTTGATTGTGATTAAGTAATTATTGTCAAAATCTTATCGCCTGAAAACACCATAAATACGTTTTAACTATCAAAAAAACTTATCAAAGAGTTCCGCGTCAGGTGAGGACGTTACTTCACATAAGCTTCATACAGCGCTTTTGGTAATAAGTGAGGTACACAGACAGATCCCCGACTTCGTAGGAGTTGTCGGGGATCTTGCTTATAAATTTTGGTCGAGAGACGAACCCCAATAAAAATCTGTTGGGTTTCACTCCGTTCAACCCAACCCACTGGCGTGGCACAGCTAAAATTGTGGAGTAAATTTTACCATTGAATCGGGCGCACACCATGCGCCCCTACAGTTTCTTTTCCGTAATTCTAATTCATCTTGCTTATACTAAATTCGGGTTAACTCCCCCCGTTATCACCCAGTCCGCGCCGGCGGACTTTGTTTGTGTAGCAGCGATTTCAATCGCCTCCTCTTGCTCTAATACCAACGCGATCGCTCCTCGAAAATCCTATTCAAACATGGGCGGTTCTTGTAGCTGATTTTCCGAAAAACTGAGAGGACTATGGGAAGGGGGTAAACTATTCACTGTGGCAGGTGTGCGGATTCGTTCGAGCTGACTCAATGCCCAACGCGCTGTTTCCTGAACATCAGCCTCCGGATCATCTAAGGCATAGGATAATAACTGACTAATTTGTGCCACTAATTCATACATCAACGTCACATCCCGGATCGCGTTTTTACGTACCTGGGGATTATCATCCTGTAGGGAAAGCGCTAACGCCCGATTCATCGGTTTGAGTGTCTTCATGCCAATTTGGGATAGCGCTTCTACAATTAAACTGCGCTGCTGGGAATCAGACTCTAGCATCAGATTGACTAAAGGTTGTACCGCCCTAGAATCTCCCCGTTGTGCCAGTTCCCAAATCGCTTTGCGTCGTTTGGCTGGATCAGAGTCTTGTAAGTCTTTAATTAACTGATTGACCCCATTTTTTTTCGCTAGCCGATTTTTTGGTTTAGTCAGTGAGGTTTTAGGTGAGGATTCAACAGGGGGTGGCGATTCAGTCAGGTGGGAGTTAGTTACGCTTAATCCTGAAGGATTGTATCCATTTTTATCGGCTTCAGAAGCAGGAGATGGAGTATCAACCGATGCGACGGATGATGATTCTAGCCCATTGCTACTCGACATTACCATGGGTGTTTCCGGTTCCTCTGAAGGGGAAGAGGGCGGAGACTCCTCAGCTTCGGCAGAGGCTTGTCTTTTTTTCGGATTGTCTATTACTTTGAGTAAGAAGAATACAAATGCACCAAATATGATTATGGTTCCAGACAAACCAGCGAGTATCCACAAGAGTTTTTTGCGCTGGTTGTTGGATTGAGCTTCTTGTTCCGCGTTTTTGTTGTCCTCCTCAGCGTTTTCTACTTCCGCCGGAGAATTATCTGGTTCAGGAACTTCCGCCGCTGCTGATTGCAGCTTCGTCCATGTGGTTAAACCTACAACACCATCAGCATCAAGATCAATTGATTCCTGAAATTCCCTAACGGCAAGCCTGGTAGTGTCTCCATAGGCACCATCAGGTTCACCTTCGTAATAGCCTAGCTTTTTCAGCCGAGTCTGTAAGGCTTGCACTGTTTCGCCTCGACTCCCCACTTGCAGGGGTAATTCTTCAATCCCTGTGGGACTAGGGGATTGGGCGAGGAGTAGGGGTGGGGATAGGTTAACCGAAGAATGGGCGATCGCAGGATTTAATCCCACAAAAGAACCAATGCCCATAAACCCGCCCAGGCAGGTCATGTAGGCAGCTAGAAGTACGGGGGAGCGATGGCAAGTCATAGGGAAATTAGGAACTTGAAGGGTTTGCCATGATAGTTTGCCTATTTTAGTCTCACTCCAAGATAGCTCAAATCCTTACTCGTGACGTACTCCCATATTAAATGCCATTCCTCTCATGTCAAATCGAAGATTTTGATGGGAGAGGAATGGCTATTTAAGCTGAAATAGGTTAGCGGGGTAATCCTTCTACTTCAGAATCCTGGAGTTTGATCGGTAAAGCAATTAACCCCATCGCCTTCAAGCTGCGGATAATGCGATCGCTCGTCGTTAAGGGTTCGGCGGTAACGGTTTGATTGACACTCGTCCAGGCTTGGCGGAATGATGTTAATCCCTGAGCAATTTCCTGACGCTGATTAATCAAATAGATACTCACTAACGTCAAACTGACGCCTACCCATTGCAAGGAACTCAAGACTTCCCCTAAAAACAGATTGCCAAATAGCAGAGCAAACACAGGAGTCAGAAACGTCAATGCACTGAGACTGGTGAGATTCCCCTTAGAGGCAAAGTAGAAGAATAACCCATAGGCGATCGCACTACCAAATATTGTTGAGTAAGCCAGTGCCATCCAACCACTTAAGTCAATGTTCACCCACTGTTGAGATTCCCATATACCCGACAGCGCAAACAAGGGTAATCCGCCTAAAATCAGATGCCAACCTGTCGCCACAACCGGATCGGCATATCGACAGATAAAGCCAATCAGTACCGTTCCCACAGCCATCGACAGAGACGCCAGTAACATCAGCCATTCCCCATTTTGAAACAGATGCTGCCAACTCAATTCCACAGTTGTCACATTGCCATGGAGCAGGCTCACAATCCAGGCATCGGGCAACCCAATCAAACTAATGCCCACAATACCGATTGCCAGTCCTATGCCACCCCACAGACCAATAATTTCACCAAAAAGCCAACCTGACAGTAAGGCGACAGCTAAAGGCTGAGAATCAATCATCACCGAACCCAAGCCAGCCCCGGTTCGCACTAAGCCCTCGGCTAGAAATCCTTGAAATAAAGCACCGTCTATTAGCGCAAACAGGCTAATCCATAACCAAGCTACCCACCCTTTAGGCTGAGGACGCCCCATCATCGACGCTGCAATTAGAATAAGCACTCCCGCAGGAACTAAGCGCACTCCCGCCATAAATAGAGGAGTTGTATGAGGAATAACGCCTTTCATCGCGACCATCGCCGTCCCCCACAGGAAAAACGGTGCAATCAAGAGTAAGGGGGCAAAAGGGGATTGGTTGGTTAGTTTGAGCTGCATGAGATCGTGTTTATTATCAACGCTGGGGATCAACCCTATCTATTTTTTTACGATTCTTTACATAGATTGTACTAAATTTTTACTTTATGTTAAGCATACGATCCAAAAAGTTCTGTTGGATAGGAAGCCTCTCGTCAAATCTTCGATTTGATGTAAGTAGCTCACATAGTGCAAACTGGTAAAGTAATATAGCGGTTCTCACGCTGGCTAACGTATTTAACGTGGCGGGACACCGCTTCGTGTCTACATCCCTCATTTTTGAAACGATATGCCCTGGCCCTTTAAGCCTAAATCGCGTAAACAAATTGCTCGCATCGAAATCACGGGTTTGATTGCTGGTAATACTCGCCAACGGGTACTAGACGCGCTCAAAACCGTGGAAGAAAAGAAATTTCCTGCCTTACTGTTGCGAATTGACAGTCCTGGCGGCACCGTTGGTGACTCTCAGGAAATCTACAGCGCCTTGATGCGCCTGCGGGAGAAGGTAAAAATTATTGCCAGTTTTGGGAATATCTCCGCCTCTGGGGGAGTTTACGTGGGTATGGGAGCTGAACATATTGTGACCAACCCCGGTACGATTACAGGAAGCATTGGCGTTATCCTGCGCGGTAATAATCTAGAACGCCTCTTGGATAAGGTTGGAGTGTCCTTCAAAGTTGTTAAATCGGGTCCCTACAAAGATATTCTGGGGTTTGACCGCGAACTCACTGAGCCGGAAAAGACGATTCTGCAAGAGATGATTGATACGAGTTATCAGCAGTTCGTGCAAACCGTTGCTGAAGCACGAAACCTGGCGGTGGAAACGGTGAGAAGCTTTGCTGATGGTCGAATTTTTACGGGTCAGCAAGCCTTGGATTTAGGGGTGGTTGATCGCCTGGGAACGGAGGAAGATGCCCGTCGCTGGGCAGCCGAACTGGTGGGTCTTGACCCAGAGAAAACAAAATGTGAGACGATTGAGGAACCTAAGCGTCTCTTGAGTCGTTTGATTCCTGGCAATACGGGTCGAATGAACTCGGGGTTATCGGCAGGGATAAATTGGTTAGAATTTGAACTATCGACCAGTGGTCAACCGCTTTGGCTCTATCGACCTTAGGGGTTTGCTCCAGGAACAGGGGAACAGGAGAGTCAAAGCTCAAAACTTAGTCAGGGCGGGTTTTGAACAAAGGTTACCATCAATAGCTGGCGCGAAAATCCCTAAACCCGCCCCTACAAGCCAGATTCCCTTGAGCGAAGCGAAGGGTCAAAACTCAAAACTTTTTAGGAGGATATCAACAGTGGAGTGGCGTGTTCGAGCGATTCGTGGGGCAACAACGGTGTCAGAAAATACGGTTGCAGCAATTCGAGAGGCTGTAACAGAACTTTTAGATGAGATAGAAACCCATAATCAGATCGACCACGAGGAAATGATCAGTGTAATCTTTACAACGACACGGGATTTGGATACGATTTTTCCTGCCGCGATCGCTCGCGAACGTCCTCATTGGGAAAATGTAGCATTACTCGATCTCCAGCAAATGCATGTCGAAGGAAGCCTGGAACGCTGCATCCGATGCCTCATCCACATTAATACCCCAGTGAGCCAAACCGAGATTTATCACCCTTATCTGCGCCAAGCCAAAAACTTACGACCCGATTGGAGTTTAGCGCAGTTAAGCTCATCGCCCGTATAAGGGGTGTCATTTGTCATTTATTATTCGTCCTTTGTCGTACTCACGCTTCGGGAAGCACGTCCTTTCAGGGAACAGGGAACAGGGAACAGGGAACAGGGAACAGAAAATTCTAATGGATAATCCAGAATTTATTTGTTATTTAAATAACTTGATGTTCGACTCAGAGAAATGTCTCGCCCTGTAGACAAACTTCTCTGCATAATCGACGCCAGAGACTCGCGTTTGCGTAAGTCCAGCATTTCGGCAAGACTCTGCTCATTCTTATCCAATGGATTTTTTTCTTGATCAGGTACGACGGTTACTTCAGCTTCCGGATCATAGGCAACTGTCTGGGAAGAGTCCAGCGTCTGGATGGCTTGTGTCTTAGCCAGCGATTGCGGGGGTTGGGAAACTTGACGGTGATTTACGGAGCGTCGCCGTTTTTTACGCCGACTTGGTTTAGACGGTTTGATAACTTGACGACGTTGAGTAGATTGCCTAAACGCCTGCGTGACTAACCAAGAACCGGCAGCACAACCAAAGGCTAGACCCAAAAATAAAGTAAGGGGTAAACCTTCTTTTGGTGAAGCGTTTTCTGGCGAGGAAGTTATCGGAGAGTTCGATAAGGGTGTCTGTCTTGCGGTTGATTCCAAAATCGTTGAGACCAAAGGTTTCGGCTCAGATTTATCTGACTCAATCCGCCCAGGATTGAGTAAACCAACTGCTGCCACAGTGCCAATCAAGACGAGAAAGCCCCAGATTGTTCCCCAAAAGACAAAGGGATACCTGTTAACGAGCTGCTGTAATACCTGTGGGTAATTGTGCTGTTCGGAAGAATGGTCAGATGAATTGAGCATTGACGCCCTTTACAGTCAGGATCAACTTGAAAACGCGACGCTTTGCGCCTTGAGAGTAGAGAAACCACTATTGCTGAAGGAATTTTAACATGGTTTCTTGGATAACATGACAAAAATCCTCTCAATGCCATTACCGAGATGCGCTAGCATTAACAATCGCAAGGCATAGTTTTAAGGGTGATCGAACAGATATGACAGGAGAGCTAACATCTACAATTAGCATTCGCGAGCAAAAGCAGCAACCGCATCACCCGGATATTCCAGCTCACACTCGCCTACCTCAGGGCAGATCATCACGCCCCACTTGGACGATTGAGGAGAGTGAGAAACTTTATCGAATTCAGGGATGGGGAGAACCCTACTTTTCGATTAACGCCGTCGGTCATGTAACGGTTTCCCCCAAAGGCGATCGCGGCGGTTCCCTGGATTTGTTTGAATTAGTCGAAGCGCTCAAAGGACGTAATCTGGAACTCCCGTTATTAATTCGCTTTTCCGATATCCTTGCCGATCGCATTGAGCGCTTAAATGCCTGTTTTGCCAAGGCGATCGCTCGTTATAATTACCCCGGTCGTTACCAGGGGGTGTATCCGGTCAAGTGCAATCAGCACCGACATCTGGTCGAAGAGTTGGTACAGGTTGGACACCCCTATCAGTTTGGCTTGGAAGCGGGTTCTAAACCGGAACTGATGATTGCACTAGCCACCTTGAAAACGGATGGCGCTCTCCTTATCTGCAATGGTCACAAAGACCGAGAATATATCGAAACGGCACTGCTATCGATGCGGTTAGGACAAAAACCGATTATTGTGATTGAGCAACTCGAAGAAGTCCAGCTTATTATTGACATTTCGGCAAAACTAGGCATTGAGCCGATAGTCGGTGTACGAGCCAAACTGAGTACAAAAGGGATTGGGCGTTGGGGAGAATCCACAGGCGATCGCGCTAAGTTTGGTCTGACGCTTCCGGAGATCCTTTCGGGTGTCAACCAACTCCGGGATGCTGGATTGCTCAACGCCTTGCAGTTATTGCACTTTCACATTGGCTCTCAAACCTCTGCGATTAGCGTGATTAAAGATGCGATTCGAGAAGCCAGTCAAATCTATGTCGAGTTGCGTGCCTTGGGCGCTAATATGAACTATCTGGATGTGGGAGGTGGCTTAGCCATTGACTACGATGGCTCCAAAACCAACTTCCACGCCTCGAAAAACTACAACATGCAGAATTATGCCAACGATATCGTTGCCGAGGTGAAGGAAGCCTGTGAAGCCCGCCAGATTCCCGCCCCGGTGTTAATTAGTGAAAGTGGTCGTGCGATCGCCTCTCATCAATCCGTACTCATCTTTGATGTCCTCAATACCAGCGATGTTCTCTCCAAAGAACCTGCACCTGCTCACCAGAACGAACATCTGATTATCCGTAACCTTTGGGAAACTTACGGAAATATCGCTATCGAAAACTACCAAGAAGCTTACCACGATGCTATTCAATTTAATGAAGAAGCCAAAAGCCTCTTCAATCTCGGTTATCTCAGCCTGACTCAACGGGCTAGAGCCGAACAATTGTACTGGGCGTGCTGTGAGAAAATTCTCAATATTGTTAGAACTCAGGACTATGTACCTAGTGATCTCGAAGACTTAGAAAAAACAATGGCGTCGATTTATTACGCCAACCTATCGGTCTTTCAATCCGTTCCTGATTCCTGGGCGATGAACCAACTCTTTCCAATTATGCCTATCCATCGGCTGAATGAGGAACCCACCCGTCGGGGTATCTTAGCCGATTTGACCTGTGACAGTGACGGCAAAATTAACCAGTTTATCGATCTGCGGGATGTTAAATCTGTGCTGGAACTGCATCCGTTAAGGAAAGCGAGAGTACAGGAAAACCAGGGTAGCGGCGGGGAGTTTACAGATAAAGTAACTCAACCGACTGTTCTAGAGGAATCGGGGAAAACCTCTCATCCTCAAACCAGAGAACCCTATTACCTCGGCTTATTTTTAGTCGGAGCTTACCAAGAAATTATGGGCAATTTACACAACCTGTTTGGCAACACCAATACTGTCCATATTCGACTCGCACCCAGAGGCTATGAAATTGAGCATCTGGTTAAGGGAGATACCATAACCGAAGTATTGAGTTATGTTCAGTACGACGCTGAGGACTTAGTTGAAAGCATTCGTCGTCGTACCGAACAAGCTCTACGAGACAATAGCATTACCTTGGCAGAATCCCAACGGTTGCTGCAAAACTACCAGAAGAGTCTAAGTAGTTATACTTATCTGTCTTCTTAGCGAGAAGTTGCCCCCAGCTCCCCCAGCTCCCCCAGCTTCCCCAGCTCCCCCAGCTTCCCCAGCTTCCCCAGCTCCCTTACCCCACCACAATACTTATTCAGCCGACTAAATACGGTGGAATTGCCCACCCAACCAGCAACAGGGATGGTTGGGTGAGCAACTCAGAGGTTATGGACTAACCATTTTGACCCAGAAGAATTTCGTCAATCGCTTGCTTTTCTTCGGGATCTTGGGATGGAGGTGTCTGGCGGGTATCCGTAATCAGCCAATCGAGGGCAGCCGCTTGCACGTCAATTGTTGCACCCGTCTTATCAACGCAGTAACGTCCAAAAACCAGCTTATCGACTAAGCGAACGCCTGCACCCAAGCGGGAATATTCAAAAATAACGCTGTTATCAACCGTTGCGCCTTTACAGATCCAGCAATTCGGACCAATCATCGATGGACCAATAATTTTCGCACCATCTTCAATATGGGTCATGCCACCAATGTAAACCGGTCCTTTGATATCCACTTTGTCCCAATTGACCGCCACATTTAATCCAGTGTAAACACCGGGAGCAACTTGTTTACCGGGAATCGAGACATTTTTGATGTCTCCCGTCAAAACACCCCGAACTGCATGCCAATAGTCGGGCACTTTGCCAATGTCAACCCACTGGAAATCCATCGATACGGCATAAAAGGGCGCATCCATTTCCACTAATTTGGGAAATAAATCGCCACCGATGTCATATTCCTGACCAGATGGAATATAATCTAAGACTTCGGGTTCAAAAATATAAATGCCCGTATTGATATTGGTGCTGAGAGCTTCTTCTACCGAGGGTTTTTCCTGGAACGTTTTAATCCGACCGCTTTCGTCAGTCACCACCACACCATAGCTAGAGACTCGCTCTCGCGGCACGGGTTTAGTCACAATCGTAGCTACAGAGCCTTTTTCTTTATGCCACTTGACAGCAGCAGACAGATCCAGATCAATCAGAGCATCCCCGCAAAGGACAACAAAGGTGTCGTCAAAAAAGGGATAAAAGTCTTGGATCTTACGCATGCCACCTGCAGAACCCAGGGCTTCTCCCACCAGTTGACCATCGATAATTCGACCTTCAAATGAATAGGTAATTTCGACACCAAATCGTTGACCATCCCGGAAGTAGCCTTCAATTTCATGAGCTAAGTGAGAGACGTTAACCACAACTTGCTCAAAACCATGCTGCCTTAGAAGTTCTAATAAAAACTCCATTACAGGTTTTTGCAGGATGGGAATCAATGGTTTGGGAATGGTGTAGGTAATGGGGCGAACCCGAGTCCCCTTACCGGCTGCCAGAATCATGGCTTTCATAAATTTATCTTCCTCAAGCTATGCCACAAATGTTCAAGTTGGTCAATTGAGTCTGATGCTCAGTGGTTGCCCTTAAGGACGTCGAACCGTTGTCAAGACTCATCCTATATACCGGGAAAAATGACAGAGATCAGGTGACAAAGGGGTAGATTCACAAAAGTTTGAGTGACTACCGATACCTAATCAATCAATACACACCACTGACCTAGGTAAGTATGTAGGAGGCTACATACCGTATACATAAGTATCTGAATGCTCTTGCCTGAAGCCAGGAAGCAAAACGGCAAGATGCGGTTCGTTCGACTGGTATTGGTGCATTCTGTCACGTATTGAACAGCCGATTAAGCTGCCAATCGGAATCCCAGATAACACCCCTGATTGATTTACCCCAGCGTCCGGATTTTTAAGTCTTGGTAGAATTCCTCTTGGGATAATTCCACCTTAGACTGAGCCGATAACAGGAGCAGCGCCCAAAACACACCGACTCGATCGCTGACTAGGGGTTTAGTGGTATCAACAGCCCTTGGGCGATTGTCATTCGTCGATACTGTTGGTGATACCGTCCACCACTCTAGCAATTGCTCTAGATTCAGCCAATCTTTTCCGGCAGCTATTTCATGCCAATGACCGGAAATAAACTGTTCTAAGCGTTTAGCAATGTCGGTGAGATTTTCATCGTGAGCTAGCTGGGTGATAGCTTGTGCTGCTTGTCCTCGTGATAGAGATTGTCGGCGGGTGGAACGAATGGGTGTGGGGGTGGCTTCGAGTTGATCTGCCATTTGCTGCAATTGCTCGATCAACTCGTTTAGGGTAACGGGGCGTTTTTTTGGAGGGGGTGCAGCCGTGCGACGACGGATATGGCGTTCCAAATATAAGGGTAAGCGCGGTTCATTCGTGGGTTCGATGTCCGCTTCGATGTCGCTGAATTCGGGTTCTTCGGGTTCCTCTAAACGTTGTAGCGTTTCTGCTTTGAGTAAGACAAGCATTGACGCCCATAAAAAAGCTTGTCCGGATTGGGACAAATCGGTGTCACGGGGATTGAGTTGAGCATCATTCCCCCAAGGGAGGCTACTGAGATAGCGATCAATCACTTCAATCACCTGAACATCCCAGGGATTGATTTCTCCCCGTTGGGCTAGGTCAATTAATAGCGCGATCGCTTCGGTAGCAGGTGTTTGTCTCATCAGAGATAGGGGAAGCAGAGGAAGCAGGGGAAGCAGGGGGAGCAGGGGAAGCAGGGGGAGCAGGGGGAGCAGGGGAAGCAGGGGGAGCAGGGGGAGTTGACTAAACATTCAACACTCTCACATTTCCCCAAAATCTATTCACCTTTACTCAACGATGGTACCTTCTGTTACCGTTTCAGATGCCGATAGTGCGGGTAATTGGTGTTCTTCAACTTCTGCCTTGTAGCGTTCCATGTCTTGTTCTAATTCTTCAATGCGTTCCTCTTTCGCTCGGATCTGACGAGCGGCTTTCCAGGACTCTAGCTGTCGCTGTAGCTGCGCCCAAACACTAAAAAGCCATGCCAATACAGAACCAAGTCCCATGGCGATAATCAGCTCTAGCGCTAGAGGAGCCTCAACATCAACACCTTCAATGATTTGAATCGACGCGGGTTGAGTGTTTTGCAAGCTAAATAGAACCAACGCTAAACATACAGCAAAGATGAGCAGAAAATTTAGTTGTCGCATTCGGCTAGCCTTTGAGTCTACAGTGTCTTGATAATTTTAGCAATAGATGCTAAAACCTTTTGTCTGGAGCAAAAATTGAAAAAATGAGTAAAAGCATCGCCGATTTGCGGCAAGAGTATAGCCTACAGCAGTTAAATAAAAAAGATGCTCATCCGAATCCATTCGAGCAATTTACCTTATGGTTTGACCAAGCGATCGCGGCAAAATTACCAGAACCGAATGCGATGACTCTGGCAACAGCAACACCCGATGGAAAACCGTCAGCACGGATGGTACTGCTGAAAGGATACGATGAGCGGGGGTTTGTCTTCTATACCAACTACAAAAGTCGCAAGGGACAACAGTTACTCGCAAATCCTTGGGGTGCGATCGCCTTTTGGTGGACTCAGCTAGAACGACAAGTGCGGATTGAGGGACAGATTGAACAGGTGTCGGCTGAGGAGTCAGATGCTTATTTTCATAGCCGTCCCCAAGACTCTCAACTGGGGGCTTGGGCATCTGAGCAAAGTCAGGTGATTGACAGCCGCGAGGTACTGGAGCAACGATTACAACAGCTTAAAAAAGAGTATGAGACTAAAACCATACCCCGTCCACCTTACTGGGGAGGATTTCGGTTAATTCCTGTCGCCATGGAGTTTTGGCAGGGGCGTCCAAGTCGGTTACATGATCGATTGCTCTATCAACGCACAGAAGAGGGTAGCTGGATGATACAACGTTTATCTCCGTAGCAGGGAACAGAGAACCAAGAACAGAGAAAAGGAAATTCATAATTCATTATTTAAAATTTATCAGTCATCAGCTATTGCCGATCGCCAAAATCAAGGTTATCTTGGAAAAGCTATGATACCAGATATTGATGTTGATTTTTTCAGCATCGATACGAATACTAATTGTTAAAAGTAAACCAGTGGGGTGCATCATTAGATTCAGTTTATTCCCCTTTGGTAGAAAATAGAAATGTTGAGAGCAAAAGTTGGTCAAACACTGACTTTACTATTGAGCTTACCAATACTTTTAGCCGCTTGTAGTCCGGCTCAAAATGAGTCTGCTCAAAGCAATACCGTGACCATTATGGGAGTCGTTACAGGCAAGGGTGAGGAGGAACTTAAAAAAGCTCTAGCACCATTTACTGAAGAAACAGGAATTAAGGTAGTTTACGAAGGCACAAGTGAGTTTGCTACTCTATTACCCGTGCGGGTTGATTCAGGTAATGCGCCGGATATTGCCATGTTTCCCCAACCGGGTTTGATGGCTGACTTTGCCCGCGAAGGAAAGCTGGTGGCGATTGATTCCTTTATGGATATGACGCAGCTATCTGATGCTTATGCTCAGGATTGGTTGAATCTAGCTAGCGTTGATGACCAAATCTATGGTATCTGGTATCGGGCATTTGTCAAAAGCTTAGTTTGGTATAACCCAACCGCCTTTACAGCCAAGGGCTATGAAGTTCCGACAACATGGGATGAAATGATCGCATTATCAGACAAAATTGTAGCCGATGGCGGTGTTCCTTGGTGTATCGGTATGGAAAATGGTAGTGCTACAGGTTGGGTGGGGACAGATTGGGTAGAAGATATCATGCTGCATCAGGCTGGGGCAGAGGTTTATGATCAATGGATTACTCATGAAATCCCCTTCAATCATCCCACTGTTGAGGCAGCTTTTGAAAAATTTGGCACAATTGCCCTTAACCCTAAATATGTCCTTGGGGGTACAACGGGTGTACTGAGTACCCCATTTGGAGACTCACCGAAGGGTCTTTTTGAACAATCACCCAGTTGCTATATGCATCATCAGGGCAGCTTTATTACATCGTTTTTCCCCGATAATGTGGTGATGGGTAAAGATGTTGATGTTTTTCCATTCCCTACGATTAATCAAGATATTGATACCCCTGTGTTAGTCTCAGGAGAAATCGTTGCCATGTTTAACGATACTCCAGAGGCGCAAAAGTTAATGGAATATTTAGCAACATCAAAGCCTCATGAAATCTTGGCAGGTATTGGTGGTTATCTCTCTCCGCATCAACAGGTGAGTTTAGATGCGTATCCAGATGAGGTGACAAAACGACAAGTTGAGATTTTATCTAATGCAAAAGTTGTGCGTTTTGATGGTTCAGATATGATGCCAGGAGCCGTGGGAACAGGTACATTTTGGACAGGTATTGTAGATTATGTGGGTGGAGAAGATGTGGATAGTGTTTTGAATAAGATTGAGGAAAGTTGGTCGGATAGATAATCTAATTTTTCGGTCTAATTTAGTTTTCTTTTCGCTGTCTCACCCAAGCCCGAAAAAGTTTCATCGTTTGATTTCGCCCCTCAATTTTACTCCGTTCTAAATAGTCAGGGAGTGCTTCACCCAAATAAAATCCGGGAAAATGAGGACTTTCGCTGACCTGGATGTATTCACCGTCTTGCAGCATGTTGATTTCTAATTTCGTCCCGTTAAACCGCCACAGTTCCCCTACTCCTAATGCTTCGTAGTTATTAAATCGAGTGCGGGAGGTCAGATCAATTTCCAGGGCTAAATCGGGCGGCGGATCTACGCTTAAATCGATGCGTTTTTTTCCACGAACGGCTGCTTCATTTTCAATATAGAAGCAATCATCCGCTTCTATCCCTTGTTGCATGGTTTCACTTTTAAATGTTGTTGAACCCAAGCTTCTAAACTCTATGTCTAGTTCTTCCAGAAGTACCTTTACAAAGTCGGCAATCATTACTTTATCATCTTCATGTTCGGGTAAAGGTACCATAATTTCCAAGAGTCCTTGACTGTAATTAATCCGTGAACCCCTTTGTTCACCGAACTCCTCTAGCAGTTGTTCATACATTTGCCAACTGACATCGGTCATTAGCAGTTGTTGACCGGGGGGAAGAATTATTTGCCTGAGTTGCACTTGCATGGTTTCCTCCAACTAAGTAGGTGGGGAGCGTAATTTGTCATTTGTCATTTGTTGATTATTCATCGTTCCGCCGAGCTATACCATTAACTTTTGTTGTGCCTATTGATTTAATTCCCGAATTTGCCGTAGATAATGGGGGCGGGCGGGTGTCCCCCAACACACCTGTTGAGCTGGAATATTACTAAAAACACTACTGCGGGTGCCAATAACGGCATTCGCTCCAATTTGCACACCGGGAGCAATAAAGCAATCGGTAGCAATCCAAACTCCGTTACCAACGCTAATTTCCGCCGTTTTCAGGCTAAAAGCCGCATCTTGGATATCATGACTTCCGGTGCAAAGATAGCTTTTTTGAGAAATTACACAATGGCATCCGATGTGAATCTGCTCTAAGCTGTACAAAACCACATCATCCCCAATCCAACTATAGTCCCCAATTTCTACCTTCCAAGGATAGGTAAAGCGAGCAGTTGGGCGGATGAGTACCCCTTGACCAATTTTGGCACCAAATAGCCGCAGGATAAAGCGGCGAAAGCCATTAAAATTATGTGGACTTATCGGAAAAGCAATAGCTTGCACCAACCACCAGAGTAAAATGAACCAGCTTGGACGCCCCCGGTCAAAATTGGACTGGTCATAATTTCGCAAATCAACTAACGGGGTATCATCTAAAACAGGAGGTTCGGTGAAATCTGGAACGTTGGTGTTTAAGTCTCGGCTCATAGATAAGCTGTTCGGCATTTAAACCTTAATATCAATAATGGCGAAATCATTGTATATAGTACGAATATTAATCAGTAATTTAAACAATGTAACAGCCGATTAGGAATTGGGAGAAACCGCAGAAGTAGCCGGAGATTTCGCAGATGATACAGTTGATGTTTCCACCTCTGGATTGAGATGACCGCCAAATTTACGTAATTCGTAGAGTTTGACACCAATTTGATATTCGTATTGACTCAACAAGCGTCCGTAAATATAACCTGCTTTACCATCCAGAAAACCGAATTGGATAAAGTAAAAGATAATGAACCGCAAGGTGGGTTTAAATGGCAGCCACACCCAAACCTTTCTCAAAAAACGCTTACGCTGTACCGCATCCCCAAATAAATTAGCACCAATCGTACCTGATTCATCATGACCCGTGAGCATATTAAGGTAGACCCGGGCTTCCCAGTTAGAATAGCGATTGTGTCGTTCCAGCCAATGGTAGATATCCCGAAAGTCGATATGATCCATATCTGCTTTGAGATAACCAACTAACCCTTGCAGGATAACGTGTTCGTGAACTTCATTATCTCCTGTATTGGGAATTCCTTCAGTTCCCAGATTTTCATAGCGACCTTTTTGATGTTTAAACAAGCGCAGATTCCAGTCTGGATATTTTCCCCCGTGGCGAATCCACTTGCCTAAGAAATAAACCCGGCGATTGATATAGTACCCTTCATAGTTGGGATTTTTAATCGCCGTAGCAATTTCATCCCAAAGCGCTGGGGGAATGCGTTCATCGCAATCCACAATCAGCACCCATTCATTACGAAAGGGCAGATTTTCCAAACTCCAGTTTTTCTTTTTGGGCCAATGCCCATTGAAATAAAATTGCACGACTTTCGCACCCGTTTTTTCGGCAATTTCGATAGAGTGATCGCTACTTTGGGAATCCACTACAAATACTTCATCGGCTCTAGCCACACTAGCCAGACAAGCCGGAAGATTAGCTTCTTCGTTTTTTGCCGGAATTAGAACCGAAACGGGAACTTTAGAATCAAGACTAGTCATACTTTAAAAAGATTGAATCGGTGAGAACGGGAACGGTTTACTTGTAGTTTGAACGCTGATAATGAAGACGATTTAAAACGTGTTCGAGTTGGGGCAGGCGGAACTGTGATCAATAGCGCCAATCGTAGCATTCCCTCGATTCCTGGAGAGGGTTATGAAATTTTGTCACTTTGACCATACCATTTCTACTGGTTAAACAAACGTTTGGCTAGATGCTCCAATTCATAGTTTAGCGTTTTGATCGTTTCTCTTCTGGTGGGATAGGCTACAGTACCATTCTCAATTAAAGAATTTGCACGGGATAAGGGATGGGAAACAGACACATAAGTGCGATTACGTTCCATCAATGTTATAACTTCCTAACTCACTAACCTGCCAACTTTCAGTTAAAGGTTCAGTCGTTACCCAGATGAGCGTGCAATACCGCTAGGGTTTCTGCAAGCTGGCTGAGGCGCGTTTCCAGATCATTTTTGCGACTCAGTAGTTGTCGTAGCTTCTGATAACGTGCGATCGCTAAACTGACACTAGGCACTTGATCCGCCGGACAGATACGCACCCAAAACTGACCATCTGCATCTAATCCACAAAGGCGATACCCTGCACGGGGGGATTCACAGGTGACATTCGCATCGCCCTGGGATTGATGCCACGGTTGGGTTACATAGTCCATGAGTCGATCCACTTCAGCACGGCGTACTCCTGGGTGATCCGCTTCCGGTTGACGGGCATGAGATTCTAACCACCCCTCAACGATTGGTCCATCCATATAAATATCTTGAATTTGCCGGACTATGGTATGCAGTTGCTTCTGCCAACCCGAGACAATCTCTTCAATTTCTTTGAGCAGATTCATTGCCAAGGCGGGATTGGCGCTATGGCGATGTTCACTGAAGCTAGCGGATTTGAGTTTCGGCAGTGTTGGGGTTTTACTTTGCTGCTTTTGAGCCGGAAATGGCGTCACACTAATCGAAAATGAAGGCTCTTTCCCTTTGACGGAGTCGCTAGACTGATCCCCAGTGGAGTCCATTGGCGACGCCATCGCCGTGGATGGGGTTTGGTCATCCTGGGCTAACTGAGATAGAGTGCTTTCGATCCGTTGCAGTTCTGGTTTCATGTTTTTGATGCCACTGGGCAAAAATCACGCTGATTGCAGCAGATGCCGTCCCTAGGGTTGGGTTTGGGGACATTGCCACCTACCTATTCAATTTTTACCCAATCTGGGAAGAGATTCGGCAAATCGCTAATTTTTGCCCAACGTCGATTAAACTTGATCACGGCATATAAAAGCGATCGCGGGAACCACACTATCGATGGGTCAGCTTATCCTGGTCACGGGTCCAGCCCGTTCTGGAAAAAGTGAATGGGCAGAACAATTAGCCGATAAGACGGATAAGCAGGTTGTTTATGTGGCAACGGCACAGGTTGATCCCAACGATTTGGAGTGGGTTGCCCGGATTGAGAAGCACCAACAGAGACGCCCCGCTGAGTGGACTTTGGTGTGGACGCCGATAGATTTAGTCGAGACGATTCTGGAGTGGGATCAACCGGATTACTGTCTGTTAATTGACTCCTTGGGAACCTGGGTGGCAAATTGCCTGGATCAAGAGGATGGGATTTGGCAGGATATCACAGATACCCTCTTGCGGACTGCCAACCAAACCTCAGCCACCATCATTCTGGTTGCTGAAGAAACGGGTTGGGGTGTAGTTCCGGCTTATCCTCTAGGCAGAACCTTTCGCGATCGCCTCGGTCAAGTCGTGCGTCAGTTCGGTATGATTGCCAATCCCGTGTATTTGGTTACGGGTGGTCATGTGCTTAATCTCAGCACCCTGGGATCACCGCTATCGCGGGAATCGCTACCATAGAAATACAGACGGTAACAATAAAGCAGCTTTTGCTGCTGAGGTCTTATATATTCTATGGCATCTGAACAACAAGTCAAACGCTACCTAGCCTATTGGTTTCAGGTTGGCAAAACAATTGTCGTCCACAATGGTGAAAAGGTGCTGCAACCACAGCGAATCATTGCTGGCGATCGCTACAGTCAAGAGTTTGAGGAACTCTGGCAATATCTGCTTTCCCCCGAAAGCGGAGATTGTTATCTCACCGGAACTAGCCAGACGATTTCTGAGTTGTTGACATCCAAGTGGGATCTTGAACCCTGTTCCCGCTGTGATATGCCTGTTCCTATGTTTAACGTGGGATCACCGCCAGAGTCCTGTACCTGTAGTGATTTATCCAATTGGCCCAATACAGATTTACCCAAACCGCGAGAACCGATCAATACTCAGAATCGCTTGAGGGCGATTCACCACCGCCTTCGTAACGCGGAGAATCGAGGCGGTGGCGATCGAGAGGCGTCGGGTGATCCCAAAAATCAGACAAGAGAATCTCCTCATCCCCCAGAATCGTTCAATCAGAAAGAGTATCTGCGGTTGGTGCGCGATCGCTCCGCTTGTCCCCCAGAACCTTGGTCAGCATCACCTGATAATTCCTTGGCATCTGGTAACCAGAAATCCGCGACCGATTAATAATTTCTCAATAAAACTTAACACTGTTGTATGGGGTAACTCTTCCGGACTGGATTGGAACCGGAAGTTATTTTAAGTAGAACTTACACCCCAGTGCAGCGTGTTTCTATATTATCTGGCTGAGAGTAAAACGTCTTCACCCAAAGGTGACGGAGAAGTCCATTCTGGTCTGTCATGTTTTTTTTGCTACTCCGTCGCTGTCAGTATAGACGGGCGATCGGCTTTGAGCAGAATCAGGCAGACGCTTGTATGTCCCACCTGGAGAACAGAGCGAGACATCAACCCAGGTGGGGTGATGAATTTAAACTGTTTTGCCGATTCTAGGTTGAAGGTATCTAACAAGACATAACCTAAACCGAGCCAACACCCTAGCTGGAGAAGTTTTCCGGCTGATGGATCATCATGTTCGCAAAGTTTTGCAAACGATGTCTTTGTTAGCCCTTTCACGCCCTGAAAAGAGTGGATAGGATATCTATCCTGATCGAGTTGCCTGTTTAGGTGTAAGGTCTGTTAAATCGATTGAACCTGAGCTGATTATGAAGTTCTCCGCTATGCGAAATATAGGAATTGCTGCAGGCGGAACTTTTTTATGGGTTATATTATTCATTAAAGCTCAGACTATTAATTTTAGTCAACATCATCAGTATCTGTCAAACTTACACCAGCTCCAGGAAACTGACGCAACTTTAAATACAGATATATTGCAGGCTCAACAGGATTCGTTCAAGAATCATGAAACTATTCTTAATGATTTAAGTCAGATTGGTGACTTACACCATAACTTAGAAGATATACCTGATTTTGTTAATAGAGAGTATTATCCAGAAATCAAGTTAGCCTTACAACAGAATCGCTCCCTCTTTCAAAACAAGCAGGATTTAATCGCAGAAGTAATTGAACAAGAAACGATTCTAAATCAATCTTTAAAATCCCTGCCAAATACAATTCAAAAATTATCGAGTCAAGCCGCAACGGAACCAAGCGCTGATGCGTTAATCAATCAATTGAATACTCTGTTGAACGATGTTTTAATTTATACCCTATCTCCCAGTGATGAATTAATTCTCAAAATCCAGAGACAAATGGCAGCAATTCGGCAACGTGCCGATGTATTGACAGCATCCTCTGCCCTGAGTCTTTCTGAACTCGATGCCGCCCTAATCTATGCCGAAATTATTGTGACCCATGAATCTCAGGTGGATAGTCTGGTGCTGCAAATTCTGGAATTGCCCACGGAGCAAAAAAGTGAACAGCTCCTAGACATTTATCAGCATTCTTATCAAGTGTTTTTAAGGAAAACTCAAATTTATCGAATTTTATTTTATGCCGTTTCTGGTTTGATAGCGGCAACCTTATTCATTGTGCTTATCGTCAAAACTAAACAGTTAACCAAAAATCTGCAAAACTGCGAAGAAAAATATCGGAGTAGTTTTGACAATTCAGTTGAAGGAATTTTTAAGATTACTCCGAGTGGGCGTTTTTTAATGGCAAATACCACGTTAGCGACTCTTTATGGTTATGCTTCAGCAGAGGAACTTTGTGAAAGATTAGTTAATCTTAATCGTCAGCTTTATGTTCAGCCAAACCGTCATGATGAATTAGTCCGCATCTTAGAAAAATATGGATCAGTTTCAGATTTTGAATCACAAGTGTACCGAAAAGATGGCACTAAGATTTGGATTGAAGAGAAGGCACGAGCCTTTCGCGATAACCACGGTAATTTTATTTATTACGAAGGAACAGTAGAAGATATTACGGTGCGGAAAGCATGGCAAGAAGCCCTGCACTATGAGCAAGAACAAGCGGAACGCCTGCTACTCAATATCTTACCCAAACTCATTGCTCAACGGTTGAAACAACTCGAAAGTACAATTGCTGATAACTTTGAAGAAGTCACGGTTCTGTTTGCCGACATTGTCGGCTTCACCGAATTATCGGCTCGCTTTCCACCCGCCCAAGTTGTTGAATTACTCAACCGGATTTTTTCTGCTTTTGATGAATTGAGTGATTACTACGGGTTAGAGAAAATTAAAACAATTGGTGATGCGTATATGGTGGTGGGAGGACTACCCACTCCTCGCCCCGATCATGCCGAAGCGATTGCGAATATGGCACTGGATATGCAACGGGTGATTACCAAATTTAATGATCAGAATAATCAAACCTTAAGTATTCGGATTGGCATCAACACAGGACCCGTTGTTGCTGGAGTCATTGGTATTAAAAAGTTTAGTTATGATCTGTGGGGAGATACAGTCAATATTGCCTCACGCATGGAATCCCAAGGGCTTCCTGATAAAATTCAGGTTACTGAGTTTACGTATAAAAAGTTGCAGGATAACTATCTGTTTGAGGAACGAGGTACTATTCAGGTTAAAGGCAAAGGGAAGATGACGACTTATTTTCTTAGGGGGAAGATTAAATAGGGCTTGCTGAATAAGTGTTGTGGTAAAGAGGAGCGGGGGAAGCTGGGGAAGCAATGTAGAGACGTGCCATGGCACGTCTGGAAGCTGGGGGAGCAAGGTGATGCCATTTGCCGATCAGAGCTAGAGATGGCAATAGGACTTATAAGAGATATCTATAGAAAAAACGGAACACTATTGCATTTTGTTAATAAACTATAAAGATAGATTGAAAATACAGGGTAATCAACATGCTAAGGGATCGGGGAAATTCAAAAATGCCATTGAATCACAAAGACACAGCAGCGCTAGATAAAATATTTTCAGGATTAGATGGTGAGTTCGTTAATCAAATAGAAACGATTAGTTCTTACTATGCTGTAGCACCCTTAGATCGTTGGGAAGAGAAAGGATGGGTGCGCGGTGGCTGCTTATCGGGTTGTAATAACTCTACCGTTTAAAGACCATTGAGGTAGAGTGTAGTTTATCGAGCTAAACTCAGCAACAGTACGCCTGCCAACTTAAAGTTCCTCGGATAAAATGTGGGAAAGAGTGCGATGCTCAGGAGCGGTTCTTAATTATTTGACTCCTCCCATGATTAACCAGGTTCTCTACGTTTGGCTACAACAGGTGCAAGGCTTGCTGGAAACCAGTCTGACATTAATCAGTGAAAACAAGGATAGTTTCATCGTCATCCTTGGCGTTGGAATTGTACCTCTAACTGTGCGTTTATTCTGGTGGATGCTCCAGCAACGTCGCCAGCGGCAAATTCTTCCTGACACTTTTCCTTTTGATGTCATAAAACCACAAAGTAAGGTATTGCCAGCTATTCTTGGTGGTGATACGAATGATCCGCTAGCTGATTACAATATCCCATATCAGGAGCGAATTTCTGGGCGTAGCATTCACGACGAATTGAAACAAAAGCTGGACGAATCGCGCTGGGTTTTGATTCTCGCACCGACAGGAATCGGTAAGACGCGGGAAGCAGCAAATTTAGCACAGAGACTGAATACTGAAGGCTGGACAATTCTTCACCTGAAGCGTGGTGAGTGGCTGGATGCACTCCCTAGATTTCCAGAGGATAAGATTGGTACGGATAAAAAATTGCTGTTTTTCATTGACGACTTAAACAGCAAAATGTACGGTGGGCGCATTGAGCAATCCCCAAAAGCTGATGAGCTATTCCAACGGTTAAATGTGCCACTACAAGAACGATTAGTTCGAGCAATCGAATTTGCCTAGCCGTTGAAAGCTTGAAACAAGCCATTAAGTTTAATCCTGAAGAGTATCGAGAGATGGCAAAAACTGATTCATCTTTTGATAATTTTCGAGGAGATAATCGGTTTCAGGCTTTGATTCAAGGTGACAAACCCGAAAAATAAATCTTCAAACAGCCTTTTAGTTAAATTTTATACAGTTTATAAAAATATTGACAAAAGACACAACGTATGGAATGCCTCTCTAGTCAGAATCCCGGAGCAGACAATCTCCGTAAAATGGCGGATGTATTTATGTAAAGCTTCTGTAATATTTGTTAATAAGCATCCCCATGCAGAAATTGATTCAGGATTAAACTATGGCAAAACAGACACAAACTCGTATATACCCCAGAGTTCCGCTAACCTCAGTTGATCGCGACGCCTTAGACAAACTCTTTCAGGGCGTACAGGTTGAGGATTTGCGTCAGCTTGAGCAAATGACATCCTACTATTCCATCACTCCGCTTGAACCCTGGGAAGAACAAGGCTGGGTGATTAATAGCTCCCTATCTATCCCCAGGAAAGCGACGGCATAGTTAACGGGTAGACTGGGTGTATATAAATTACTTCTCCTTTTGGTAGAACTGATCGACTATTTCCTTCCACCAGAGAACAACTCCACAGGATTTCTCCGATAGAGTACGGTTAGGCTCACTCGCCTCTGCTGGAAAATTGTCTAATAATAAACATAAGGGTAACCTTTAATATTGGGCTTTGATTCAATCTGAAACGTTAGAACTACTCGAATGGCAACGCCTGTGTCAACATCTGGCAACCTTCGCCGCCACCAAACTAGGCGCGATCGCGTCTCGCCATCTCCATCCTCCCGCTACTTTGGCGGAAAGTCTGCATCTATTGGCGCAGACAAAAGAAGTCTATCAACTGGAATGTCAGTTAACCCATGGCTGGACGTTTGAGGGGATTCAGGATATTGGTGATGCGCTAGAACGCGCTGAACGACAAGGGATATTATCCGGGGAAGACTTACTGGCGATCGCAACAACTTTAGCAGGTGTCCGGCGTTTACGGCGTCTCATCGACGATCAAGAGGATATCCCGGTTCTCAACCAACTCGTGGCTGATATCCGTACCTATCCCGAATTAGAACAAGAAATTCACCGTTGTATCGACGAACGCGGCGATGTCACCGATCGCGCGAGTCCGAAACTAGCAGAAATTCGACAGCACAGTAAATCCTTACGCGATCGCATCTATCAAACGCTCCAAAACATTGTACAGCGTCAAGGCGGCGCACTCCAGCAACCCTTAATCACCCAACGGGGCGATCGCTTTGTTCTCCCGGTGAAAGCCCCCCAAAAAGACTCGGTTTCGGGTATCGTTCATGACGCTTCTAGTACAGGGGCTACGCTGTACATCGAACCCCATGCGATCGTTGGATTAGGGAATCAACTCAAAACCTATAAACGCCGAGAACAAGCCGAAGCCGAAGCTGTGCGCCGGGTGTTAACCGAACAAGTCGCCGCCGTTAAGCCGGATCTAGAACAGGTATTAGCCGTCGCCACTCGGTTAGATTTAGCCACAGCCAAAGCCCGATATAGCCTCTGGTTACAGGCAAATCCGCCGCGCTTCATTGATCCGAATCAACGAGAATCGATTACCCTACGCCAACTGCGACATCCTCTGTTAGTCTGGCAACATCAGCATGAAGAAGATGCGCCAGTTGTACCGATTACTATCCAGATTCAGCCCCAAATAAAAGTCGTGGCAATTACGGGACCGAATACAGGGGGTAAAACCGTTACCTTAAAAACATTGGGGTTAGCCGCACTCATGGCAAAAGTGGGTTTATTTGTCCCCGCCAAGGAACCCGTAGAACTGCCGTGGTTTGAGCAAATTTTGGCAGATATTGGCGATGAACAGTCTTTAGAGCAGAGTTTATCTACCTTTTCCGGTCATATTCGCCGGATTAGTCGGATTTTAGACGAATTGGGAACGGGGAATGAGGGAGATGAGGGAGATGAGGGAGATGAGGGAGATGAGGGAGATAATGTAGTGGACAAAGAACAAGATTCTTTATCCTTTATTTCTCAAACTTCACATCCTACATCCGCCCTCGTCTTACTGGATGAAATTGGTGCGGGAACTGATCCAGCCGAAGGAAGTGCTTTAGCGATCGCACTCCTCAAATATCTTGCCGATCATGCCCAGCTTACCGTAGCCACGACGCACTATGGCGAACTCAAGGCGCTGAAATATCAAGATGAACGATTTGAGAACGCCTCGGTGGAGTTTGATGATGTCACCCTTTCCCCCACCTATCGCCTACTCTGGGGAATACCGGGTCGATCTAATGCGTTAACTATTGCTCAACGGTTAGGATTAAAATCAGACGTGGTATCCCTTGCTCAAACCTTAGTCGGAAGTAGTTCCGAAGAGGTAAACCAGGTGATTTCTGGACTCGAAGCCCAACGGCGGGATCAGGAAACCAAAGCCCAAGAAGCGAATCAACTCCTCCAACAAACCGAACGTTTGCATCAAGAAGTCTCCAGTAAAGCCAAACTCTTGCAGGAGAGAGAACGAGAATTGAAACTCTCTCAAGAACAGGCGGTACAAGATGCGATCGCCCAAGCCAGGGAAGAAATTGCCCAGGTAATTCGCAAATTACAGCAAGGACCCCAAATCGCTCAAAATGCTCAAAAAGCCACCAATGCGCTGAAGGAAATTGAGCAGCGTCACATCCCCAAACCCCCTGCTAAAGCCAAACCCGCCTTTCAACCCAAAGTAGGCGATCGCATCCGCATTCCTCGCCTAAATCAAACGGCGGAAGTCTTGACGCCTGCGGATGAAGATGGGGAACTCAGAGTACGCTTTGGCTTAATGAAAATGACGGTATTCCTAGCAGATATCGAATCCCTAGAGGGTGAAAAGGCGCAAATGCCTGTCAAATCAAAACCTGCATCTACTCCTGCACCCGCCGTCTCATCCCCTCCAACTCCCCCAATTCGCACCGAGAAAAATACAATTGATTTACGCGGATCGCGTGTGGCTGATGCTGAAGTCGAGTTAGAACAAGCCATTTCCCAAGCGATCGCCTCTGGGGTATTGTGGATTATTCATGGTAAGGGAACTGGAAAATTAAGGGCTGGGGTACATGAATTCTTAGAACGCCATCCCCTGGTTGATCGGTTTGAATTAGCAAAGCAAGCGGAAGGTGGATCGGGGGTAACGGTAGCTTATCTTAAATAGAATGTCACGCTTGCTCATTCCGGAAATAGAGCTTGCTGCACAACTCCGAAACCCTTAGCCATCAATGCTTTGAGCCGTATTTACAGTTGACTTACAGCGCTTTTCATGTTTATGGAATACAAAATTGTATCGGCTTGCTTTTCAGCGCAATCATCGTCTGTAGTCTACTAACTTGAAAACTGCTGTAAATGAAACTCAGTCATTTCTGATTCTCGTAAAAAGCTTGGGCTATTCTAGACTAGCTATGATAAATTACCACAAAATAATCTCCATAATCATGTCCGGAAGACTCTGAGCGATCGCTCTTTTATTCATCCCCATCGAACTCAGCTAAGATACTACGAATTTCATTAGGACTAATATCTTCTTGGTCTGATTTAGAATAAATTGTTAATAGAAGTACATTCGTCGGTGACTCAACTTGATAGATTCAGTCTATAACCTGCGCTTTTTCCTTTTTGAATGTTGCTATTTTTAATCCTTAACTTTAAGATGACATATTCTTCACTCATTCCGGGGATGCGATCGCCAATAAAGTTACCCCCTTGGAGTTGTTCAATAATTGGCTGAACATCCGAGCGTATCTGTCGATATTTTTTTGACAATTTCCGCAGATTTCGTTTGTACTCTGGTGTTAAATCGATTTTGACTAAAGGCGTTTCATTCGACATCGATTCCTTCCCACATCTCAGAAAGGGGTATGCGTTGTCCTGCTTTTGCTTCCTGTAAAGCTCTCCTGAGACTTGCTTTCACTTCTTCAAGGGGAGTATCATCGGGATCGGTTTCGACTTCTTCGGTAACATCGGGAAACAGTACAATAATTCGCACGCGACTAGGGGCAACATTTTCAATGGGATGATCGAGTGATAATTGACCTGTTTCATCCAGGGTTCCTGTTAGTTCAATGGCTTTCATTAGTTTCTCCTGAAGTTTGTCTAAATTATATCATTGCAGTTAACAAACGGCATAGTCGGTAAATTGTCGCTTGAAGGGAGATTTAAACGCCAATACGATATCCTTATGTGGCACTCCAGCCTCAACCAATTCGTTGGCAACTCCCACTTCTGTTCCATCACTCTGAATCCAAATTTTGTTATCCTTGATATCAATGTGAATTAGGCTACCATACTCTCGTCGTTGGTTGTGCCACCCCACGAGCATTAATAAGTAGTGATTACGTTCTCTATCAAGAATTAACTGTACTTCAGTTACGTCATCTTGAAGTTGGGCAAAGTGCGTCTTAAGGATTGTTTTCACCAGTTCGGGATAATTTAATCTTGCCATAAAGCAATCTCCTATTTACTAGCACCAAATATCCTTATTCCAGTTTGAGATATCTTGTAACCATGTTTCAACAAATGTAACTATATTTTCTTCTACGGTTATTGATAAATCTAGAGAAATATCAAAATTTTCTTGTACCCATTCCTGTAACCTTTCTTTTAATTTTTGCTTAACTATTGTGATTTTTTGATTTACTACTGATTCTGACATATTTAGAGATTGAGCTAGTATTTGTGTGTCACAATTATGATTGTAGTATGAGAGCAAGAATTGGGCTTCATGACTTAACTTATGAAGTAGAAAATCTTGTAAAGTTTGATATAAACAAGACTGGCAATATGATATCACCCAATCATCTATATAATTGACCAAAGTATTAACTTGATTTGTGTCTTTGTAATCTAGATTAATGTTTAAATTAGTCCTACTCCATTTGTTTAAATTAAACAATAATAATCGTTTGCATTCTTTAAGTTTAATAGAATATTCACGACGTGATAATTTAAATATAGCTGGCGTGTCAATATCATTTATTTGCAATATTTGAATAACTTTACTAAGTTGGTAAATTTTTTGCAATCCCTCTGGCATATTTCTAAAACTATGTGACATAAATAAGTTTAATTTTTGCGAAATATCCTGTTTGTTTATTCTTTCAACTTCTTCTAAACCATCATTAAAATCAATTAAAAAATCAGCAACATCAACATTATCAACAGCAACAGACATTCGTTTTTTTCTGTATTCATCTAAATTATATTTTAGAATTTCATGACGAATATTGTTATTTATCCATAGTATTAATTCCTTGTGAAGCGAAGGTTTATTTAGATTAAATTTATCAATATTTTGGATGAAGCTCAACCACGTTTGCTGTAGAGCAGACTCATACTCTAAGTGCGAAGATTTCATTAATCCTGGTAGTTTTTGAATTGTTCGGAGCAGTTGATTCATTGCTTGTCGTCGCACCAGACTTTGTGTCGGATATTTAAGCACTTCTGTAATAAGTTGACGTAGTTGTTCATCTTTATTCTGCTCGGAGACTATATCCTGAGTATTGAGACGTAAAGTAGGTAATTTTACTCCAGCAATCTGCACGTAATGTGGTTTTCGCTTTAACAAGGCAAGTTGAACCTCTACATCTTTATGATTACCGCGAACAAAAGTGCTCATCTGGCGAGAGTAAATTAATAATGGTTCAAATCCTGCCTGTAGCAACGGCTCTGCAAAAGTTTCTACCAACGAAGTAAGACGAAACACCTCTGTCATATCCTCTTGTTTCACCCTTGCGCTCAAAGCCTCTGCCAATTCACGCGCTAGTTCATTCGGCTTAGTATACGCCAACGCTGTCCATTCCTGAGCCTCAGCTAAACTCTGAGTATCCGGATCATCATCAGTCAGTCGCTGTGCTACATAATCCAGTAAAAACTCAGCCAATTCGTCTAATCTTTCTTGCCCAAACTGCTCTTTTAATTCCCTCAATAACAGATTTCGATCGCTTATATCCATTTCATACATCTCATACCCCACCTGCCGACACAGGCGCGACAGCAGCAGATGAGCTACAGCTTCCCAAGGCGCTTCCGGGACAAAGTTTGCCCAAATTTGGTAGAGCAAATCAGGGGTGAGTGAGAGGGGAAATGCGGCGTGACGCGCCAAGTTTCGATGGGCTTCGCCAAATTGCTTGGCAAACCCTTCAACCCGTTTAACTGCAACTCGCCTAGCACGGGCTTGGTTAGGATTAGATGTTACAGCAGCCATGAGTACATCCTCTCCCAAGCGATATATCTGCCTCGCAATACACCAATCGCCGCGTTCATTCCCTGACGACTCATCTCAAACATGGGTAATAAACGGGCAATTTCCCCAGCCGTGGTATTTTGCCACCATTGATTCGGCATTGGGTTGAGCCAAGCGCAATACCGTACTGACTGCTGTACCTGCTCAATCCATACTTTAGTGCTGTCAATCCGTTCTGGGTCAAAATTTCCCCGTGCGGCTCCTGCATCGCTGATAATTAGTACAACCGCCCGTTCTCCAATCTCTTCCAATACCTCAGACATCGATTGAGCATTCAACATCGCGGGATGACGATACAGGTACTGATCAGGATAGTCATGAAAATAAAATACACGGGTCTGTCTCAACCGTCCACCGCGCTGTGCTGTTTCGACTAACTGTCGTGATAGCTGGTGAAAGGGTACCATTGAGCCATCTTGGTCAATCATTAACACCAAATCCGCCCGATTTTTACGGGGAGGTATCAGCACGGGTTCGAGTAAAATACCCTCACGCCCCATTTTTGCCACCGTTGCTTCCACATCTAATTCTGTGGGGATTCCTTCCCGCACTGGGCGACGCAAATAACGCCAGGTTTGCTTCATCTGTCGGCGAGTCACCGGGAAATACTCAGTTAGTAGGCTATAGCGAGGGCGTCTCAATTCCCTATCCCGCCGACTACTCCGCACGGCTTGCACAGCTTGCACGGGTTCTGGGGTCAAATTGGGCTGTGGTTCCAATTCCGGTAAGGGTTCAGATTCGGGTATTTCAGCCGAGGATTCTTCTGACTCTGGTGATGGAGATGAGGGTTTAGGTTGATCAGAAGTATCTGGAGAATACCGCCACATTTGCTCAAATAGCCGTCGAATTAGGCGACTCTCTTCCTCAGATTTTGCCCACACCAGACAGCAAAGCTGCTCGATTTCCTGACGAGTACCTATACCAAAGCCAGATTGAAGCGATCGCAAGACTGTTAAATACTCATCCACCCCCAACGGCAAACCATGGCGCTGTCGCAGGCTGTTAAAAATATCCAGCAGTGGTAACTGATTGGGGTTCATGGTTAACGGTTCGAGTCGAACAGAACATTTATGTTATTTAGAGCCGTTGCATGCAACGTCTCTACACCAGTCGGTTTCTCCTAAGAAATATCTCTACTGCTATAACGTAGATGATCTTCCCATTTCTTCAGCAGCACTTCTGAAAACGGCAATTTACCCTCAAGCTGCTGCAACACCTGATCTTGAGGAAATTGACGCAACACGGCAAACCAATCCAGCAACTCACTGGTACTCACCTTTTTTCCTGATTTCCCTTTCTCCATTGTCTGCCGCAGTTCCCTAAAACGCTGCACTGCTCCCTCGACTAACTCCGGCGATGATTCCGGAAAGTGAGCCTTGACAATCTCGGTTAATTGTGAATTAGGAAATTCAATGTAATAAAACAGACAACGGCGCAGAAAGGCATCGGGTAAATCCTTTTCATCGTTGCTCGTCACAAATACAATCGGAGGGAAATTTGCCTTAACTTCCGTTCCCGTCTCCTCAATCGCGAATTGCTGCTCGTCAAGCTCTCGTAACAAATCGTTAGGGAAATCAATATCCGCCTTATCAATTTCATCAATCAATACCACCGTGCGCTGGGAATTAGCAAACGCCCGTCCCAGCGCTCCCATTTCAATATAATTATTTAAATCATCAACCTTCGATTGACTCTTTTCCCCCATCCGCACCAGTTGAGCATCATGTAATCGTCTTACGGCGTCGTAGGTGTAGAGTCCATCTCTTGCCCGACTGGTAGATTTAATATACCAAGGCTCATAGGGTAATCCTAATTCGTAAGCCACCGCCTGCGCCAAGCGAGTTTTACCACATCCGGGTTCACCTTTGAGTAACAGGGGGCGTTTTTCCAGAAAGATGGCAAGATTAACCGCATTAATCAGTTCGGGTGAGGGTAAATAAGGCGTGAGTCCATTCTCCTGACACTCTTGAGGTGAAATGAGTTTACCCTGATAGAATGGTTTCCCACTAGCCGCCAGTGCATCTGCTAAATTAACCATTTTGCCAATTCTCCCTCCCAATCATAGCCGCAGTGGCAACAAATTTCCTCATAGACAAATTCAGGAATCCCGTCTTCTGACTTCTCTAATAAGAGTTGAGAGGTTAACCCCGCAGGTATCTGTATATCCCTAAATCCCGTCACCATATCTAGCCAATCCTCTAAGATATCTGGCGGAAATGGACTCACGGGTGGCAAGTGCAAAGGAATCCGAGGATATTCGGGTTGCTCCCATTCCTGTGCCAATTGAATCGTTGATTGACAAATGCTGCCTCTATGATCTACCAAGAACATTAACAGATGGGTTGCCTCTGGAGTCAGACAGGACTCTGGCTCAATTCGTTTTACCAGAGGTTCCCAGAACTCTTGAAGCCACGCCACCAGGACATTGGGCAGCATATACTCCACGCTATCAAAGATAAAAATAACATCTTGAGTGGAAACGCGATCGCAAATTTGATCAATAATCTCTTTCGGTTCAGCCTCTTTTGGCAACCCAAACCAAGCCGCCACTCGTCGCCACAGGAGAGGAATCTTGTTCCCGATACCGTTATGATTCACATCAATCTTAATCGGCGATATCGTCTTCCACTGTGGCTTCAACCGGAATAATCGAGTCACTAAAAGTTGCTGTCCGCAGCAAGCCTCACCGTGAACCAAGAAAGCCGCGATTTGATGTGATGTCATGACTTCTTTCACCAACCGCACCTGCTGCTTAAAATCCATTATGAGCAGCAAATCAAACAGTAAATGAGGCGGCGTTTGAATCGGGAGAACGTTCTGTTGGGTTTGAACTTCTACAATGAGTTCATCAATGTGTAGCTGAATATCTCGACCCACATCTTGACGAATCACATTCAACAAAGCCAAAAGCGCGGGTTGACCCGGGGTAATTTCACCAAAGATCACCAGTTCCTTGATCATACCTGTAATGAAAACATCCACAGGCGTACTCCAGACAAGACGACGTAACACGGGTGCATCCATTCCCAACGCCCTCATCAAGTATCCTCGACGCTGGTTTTCATCCTCCATAAGGGGTCTAAGTAGAGGCAATAATTTTTGAATTATATCGCTACTGATTGCCATCGCCTAACAGTTTTGCCAAGATTTCAAATGCAAAAGCACTAGCGTGTTGTGCTGCTTTCTCCTGAGAGCCAGCCGCATCAGCATTGCTTTTACCATCAATGAGATCGGAGATACCACGGATAATTAATGCATTGATTTCTGGATTAGCACGAACAGCCTTGAGAAAACCATGACTTTCCATTTCCACCGCCAGCGCATCACCATAGTTTGTCCGCAGAAGCTGATACACATCAGACTTCGTTGAAGCCACCACTTTGTCCCCTGCGGCTATGGCTCCTGTGAAAGCGCGAGGTTTTGGTGTTGGAATCGATTCTCCAATCCTGTTTAACCACTCTTCTTTCCTAACTTCAGCCTTAGCTCTCTGTTCTAAACGATAACTTACGAGGCTGGTATTGGGTCTAGGTTGGAACGTTTCCTCGACAACTTTTCCGGATTCATACCCATAAACTTTTGTTGCCGCCACCACGTCACCAAGGTCAACATGTTTAATTCCACCTGCTACACCCACAAAGAGTACAACAGTCGGCTTAAAATAATCAATGGCTCGCTTCGTTTCTACAGCCGCCTCAGTATTACCTGCCCCGATTTCAACAATTCCTATTTGCCATGATTGACCATTAGATAAGAAGTTTCCTCGTTCATAGATAGTGCCTTCAGGGTGTATCTCTTCCTTGAGATTTGTCAAGTGAGCGCGAACAGCTCTATATTCAATAGGAATAGCCGTGAGGATAACAGCGCACTGCAAATTTTGAGCGTCTTGTTTTGATGATACCGATTCTTGAGCAACAGGTGTCTCAGTTAACTCCTCTCGCAGTTGTTGAAGTAGTTTATCTACTTTTGCCCGGTTGTCTACACCCATATCTTCACGAATCACTTCCAACAAGGCGCAAAGCGCTAGTTTGCCAGTGGGTATTTTTCCTAAACGAACCAGTTCCGTCACCATGTTAGTGATGAAAGAATCCACAGGTGTATTTAAAACCAGGCGATTCAACACAGGTGTATCCATGCCTAACGCCCTGATCAAATAGGCTCGACGCTCATTCTCATCCCGTAAATAGGGTCTGAGTAGAGGCAATAATTTTTCAAGGCTATCGTTACTTATTGCCATTGCCTAACTATCCTTATCGAGATTTTCTTCAGGTGTCCGCCTGAATGCTGAATAATTGCCACGCGATCGCCTCTCCGCATTTGCCTACTATTGAGAACAAGGAGACTGCCAAAGTCAGGCAAATCTTTTAGGAATACAACTATATAGTCTAATTCAGGATTCGTGTAAGATGCACCTCCGGTAACGCCTGAGCCGTCTGTATTTCGCATTCTTTACCGTTTGGGGTACACCTGCCAACGTTTCTGCAACCAAGCGTCTGCGATCGCGCATATAGGCAAAGTCGGGTAAATTCTGAACATAATCTGTAAATACACCAGCGCTCAACGCTATAATACTGAGCTGTTGGGTTTCCTTCGTCAACCCAACCTACAAATTACTGATGTAGCAGCAGGTTTAGCCGTCAATTGTGCTGTGCTTTACTGGCTAAAATTGCCAATTTAAATGCCCTGTTTATAGTTTGACCCCATTCGTAAAGACAAATTGGAACAGAAACAAAGAAAACCGATTGCTTATTCATAAAATCTTCAATGTTATCATCAGCAGATGAAATGACAATGGGGATAGTTTTAATTAAACTATTTGTACGCAAATAACTTAATAGTTTAACTCCATTTATATAGTGCCAGCCTTGTATGTAGATGATATGGACAAATCTTTTCGGGTTTATTTCTTGCTGTATTTTGTATAATAAATTACCATTGGCTAAATTTGTGTGATTGGCATCTATTACAATTAAATCAAAATCTTCAAACCCAGCAAAATATGCCAAAGCATCTTCAAATACAGCTCTCATTGCTTGATGATACTTGGGTACATCTATAACTATAATTTTCCGTTTTAATTTCTGATCATTCATAGTGGAAATTTAGCTCATGCTGAGTACATGGTTCTGCTCATCAGCATACAAACGTGCCATTGGCTAGACAACCTCATTATTGGCGCGAATCGCTGCTGCAATGTCTTCGGGATAAGCATATGCATACGCCCAAGCATTGACCAGATCAGCCGCACTGATGTGAGGATAGTCTTGTAGGAGTTGGGCTTCACTGATGCCAAGCTGTTGGGCTTCAACTAATAACCAAACGGCAATTCGGGTTCCAGCAATACAGGCTTCTCCACCACAAATACCAGGAGTTTTGCTGATTCCTTTTCCGCCTGTTCTCAGGGTTTTGGTCAGACTCTGAATGATGTCTGCTTTGTCAGCAGGGGATAGGCGAAGAAGCTGATGTTCCAGTTCCTGACGAGTCATAGAGTACAGGGATAATTGAAAATTACCTTTATTGTAGCGATCGCGCTCTGCTTCCAGTAATCCCAGCCATCACGCAACTTGGGGTAAACTTTCTAACGCCTCTGCAACTAAGCGTCTGTGATCGCGTCCGCACGGCTAGCCGTCTTGAGATTTTTTGCCTTGCTTATTAGAGTATCTTTATCAATTTAATTTACCCAAACTCATAGCCTTGATGCACCCAGTAATGCCAATCTGCGATCGCCTGTTGGGTTTGTGCATCTGCCTCTACTGCCAGGGAAAAGAGCCATTATGTTGTTTGTGGATGAGGTGGTGGATATTCTCCGTTCATAATGAGTTGCTCGCGTTCGAGGATACGTTCTGGAAGGTTAAATTGTAAAATTTTAGCGGTTACGCGCCCTTGGGCAGTTAGTGGAATGATCGTTCCTCCATCTAGCTGGAAGTGGTCTGACCATTTCTGAAGACGGGGATTAAAAAAGGGGGTTAGCTGTTGTGTCTCAGGGTCGAGTGAACCGAGGTCAGTTCCTTTGAAGCGGTTGCAGTAAGGACAAGATAAAGCTAGGTTTTCAACTTCAGTGATGCCATCATGTTTTTCGGCAATGATATGTTCCATTTCAAAGGCGAAAAGTGAAGCTGTTTGGGGAAATCGGCAATACTCGCATTGCTCTCCGGCGCGTTGAGTCACTAGCCGACGCAGAGTTGCTGATACATAACTCATGCTGCTGTTTGTAAGTGTTTGTAAGCATGAGCTTTTGCTAAACGCACCCAATGTTCTAGAAGCAAGTATCGATCAAGTTCGGCTTCTTCCGATCGCGAGAGTGTACCCGATTTATTGCGATCGAGCAGTTCGCTCATGCGGGTTTGTAAAGCAGGCGTGGGGCGGATGGCAAGGATAACTTCTGGACTGGGTTGACTAGCAAGCAGTTCGACGATCTGGAGTTCGTCTTGGTAGCAGATGGTTTCTGGGGGGATAAGTTCCTCAATTGCGCGATCAAGGGCTTCTGGGAGGCGATCGCCCAATTGTTGCAGTTTTTCACCCAGGCGATCGGGGACTTCTATGATAATTTGCATTGGCGGTAATGTATTGTTTAAGGTTGCTTTGATTGTAGCAGTAGGGGTAGGATGAGCCATCTGTGAGTGCGATCACGCTATGGGTCATCGCGTCTGCACGGCTAGCCGTCTTGAGATTTTTTGCCTTGCTTGTTGGAGTATCTTTATCAATTTAATTTACCCAAACTCATAGCCTTGATTCACCCAGTAATGCCAATCTGCGATCGCCTGTTGGGTTTCTGCATCTGCCTCTGGAGCCTCTAGCTGAATCAACGGAACCGCCAGCGTATAATCATCCCAGGCAATCTCCACAAACATTTCCTGTTCACACTCCTCCTCTGGTGCCATCCCCACCACTTCTACGGTTGCCCTGAAGGGGTGACAAGCCGTCCAAAACCTTTAAAAATCAGGTTTTGAGCGACATTAATATCTCCAAAGATGAAGTCTTATTGACATTCTTATTGACAGATGAAGACCACCGGATGAGGTATGGGATTAGCGATGCGTTGCGCGGGGGGTTTGGGGGGGCGCCCCGCCCCCCCTTGTGGGGGTGGGGGGGGTCTCCCCCCCCACAAAAAACTGCTATCTCTGACCCTATCTGTGACAAGAAGAAATGGGCTAAAAGCCGGATGGCTCAACACTTCAGCTAGCTTGTCACCCCGTAAGCAACGAAAGACCAATGACCAATGACCAATGACGAATTAGGTATTTATTCCTCTTTTAGTCTGGAAAAAGATTTGCTAATGTTATTGAGGCTGTAAAGCAGACTAATTTAACACATTTTAACAAAATCCGATGAAACATTACTGTGAAGCTTGGTTAAACGAATGGTGCTACGAGAACGGCTGGACAGACTTATATGTTGAGCGCAATAACTATTGGGCGTTCCCACCGGGCGCTGTAATTCCAGAACCACTACCGACGGACGCCTTGAAATGGATTAAAGCGGAAAAAGGCTGGAGTGGCGAAGAAAAGTGGTGGTCAATTGGGGCAATGTTGGTTACTGTTGTTGCCGCTATTTTGACCGTTTATTTCCAGTCGCCTATGCCTTTGGGTGTAGCCTTTGCCTTTGCTGCTGTAACAGTTGGGCTATTAGAAGTTGAACTTGAATAGATACCCAACCGCCAAATTCCTAAGCGGCTAAAGGGGCAACACCCATCTGGTCAATGATCTCATTGAATAGGGAAATTTGCTCATTCAGGTCTAATAACGCGATCGTTCTCAACAGGGTTGTAGCTGAGGAAGAAAGCGAAGAAGCGATTGCCACTGGACTCACTTCACCTGTGGACATCCAATCAAATAGCTGAGTCCAAAACGCCAGTTTGGTTTTCAACGTGAATAGTCCGTATTGACGACTGATGGGGCTATCTGTCTCCTGTAATAAGTCCTGCATCGCCGCTAACTGTTCAGTAGCAGGCATTTGCTTGATCCGATGCAGCAACCCTTGGGTCAAAAATAGCCGTGCCGCACCCGCAGGTGTTGGTGCTAGAGAACAACCTAGGTTTTGGTACATTCCCCAAAGCAGCCCTAACTGATCCTCAACAGACAGGCGCTGGAAGTCGTTAAACGCCTGGTTAACGGCTGGCTTGAGTTCAAGAGTTGCGGTGGGCAGTTGGTTGGTAATGAACATCATGCACGAAGTAGGGCAGCAATTAGTTAACAATTGTTCAAAGTAGTTATTCTAATTGTAATAAAACTTAAACGGCAACTCTACGTCAATTGGGATTTAAACCAGGTATTACGACTTGACAAACGTTCAGAGATAGCCGTAAAACCGCTGTAGTAGCGGCATAGAGGGCTGGAGAGAGCATTTCCCAGGTATCGATTTAAATTCCTGATTATTCCTATAGCCTAAATGTAAGACGGATGGTACTGACTTAAGCTGGTTTCGTAGTAGGCACTTTAGTGCCAGAAGCGCTAAAGCGCTGACTACAAAATCTAAAGTCAGTGCCATTCAAGTTAAGACGAATGGTACTGACTGGTATGCTGGTGGGCAGTGTCCACCCTACGGTATATCCTATCCGACTAAATCCGGGTTAACTACCCCCCTGATAACCCAGTCCGCGCAGGCGGACTTTGTTTGTGTAGCAGCGATTTCAATCGCCGTGGCAAAAGGGGATGATATGAACCTCAAATAGTCCATAACTGGTGGTTCAAACTCCTTTAAAGCCCACCTCTGTATCCGCTTCCTTATCGGAATTCCCAGGTGGCAGCGTAATCGTTTCCGCCATTTTGCGAAACACACCAATCTGATTGAGGACAATACCGCCAATAATCACCGCCCCACCGATATATTGCGCCATGGTGGGCGCTTCCCCCAGAATAAAATATGCCGCTAAAATTCCGGCAATGGGGCTAAAGGAACTGGCTAAGGAAACATCCGCTGCACCTGTTGTCTTTAATCCGCGAAACCAACAGAGTTGACCCCCGACGACAATCACCATGCCGTAAATCAACATCCATTGCCACAGAAAAGGCGAAAACACATCCATAAAATGATTGGGTTCAAACAGCATCAAGACAACCACCAAGAACACTAATGTTGCCATTGCCATACGATAGATACTGAAAATAGCCAACGGAATCTGACGTAACTTCACCTTACTAATAATCGTGGACAAGGCTAACGCCACGGCACCACCTGCGGCAAATAATTCCCCTCTGCCAATCTGGAATCTTCCCATATTCACCATATCCGTGGCGGGAGTCTGAAGTAATACAGTCAGAGAAACGCCAATGAACGAAACCACCGCACCCGCTATCACCCACTTATTTACCCGTTCTCCCAGCAATAGTATGGATAACGCCAGAATCAGGGGCGGTTCAATGCGACCAATTAGCACCACATTATTGACCATTGTCAAGTCTAGTGCCATAAATGTTAAAGCCGGAGCTAATGCCCCGGACAGTATTGCCACCCCCGTCAATCCTAGCCAATCTGTCCAGGAGAGACGTTTTATGGACTCAACATTCCACTGCTTGCCATAGATTAAGATGAGGGCGATTAAGGCACAAAGATTTCCCGCAAACAGAACATTGCAGAACGAGATGGGATTTCTGCCATCGATTAGATTTTGATCTCCCAAATTGGTTAACATCCGGATTACCGCATTGGCTGACGCGAAAATCACAATCGCAATCAACAGATAAGCGCGTCCGGGAATTCGATTGAATACATTAGCCGGGTTCGCCGTTCGTCTGGACATCAGGTGAAGGGGGACTCCTGGATTGACTCAGCCAAAACCGACATGATTTGGCATTGGCGACTATTGTATCATCCAACGTTTTCATCGTACTCTTACACTCCAGATCCCCGACTTCTTTGTCGAAATCCTGCTTACCTAAATGAATGGGATTCAGAAGTCGGGGATCTACCGGAATGTTTGGCGGACAAAATTTATGTCTAGGGACTTCGTGTAAGTATTCAACCCGACATAATATTAAGTCCTGTGCTGTATCCTGATCTCAACGCCCTAATAGCTGAACCAACGATAGAGTTTTTCGTTGGAACTCATCGCTGCATTAGCAGAACGGTTGTCTTCTGATGCCGGGGAATGTAACGTTTTTTTTCTCTGCGTTCTCAGTAGAGCAATAATAGTCTGATGAATCAGTTCTTCGACCATCATTCGCTCTTCTATGGAAGAGTAAAAGCGTCTAGGGTTTTTGGGGAGTTTTTCAGATTCGTACAGGATAGTATAAGATTGATCCGGAATTCGACTTAATACCTGGTTAACGAGCTGGTTAAATAATTCTGCCTGAGCAAATGCCTCTTGATAAGGAGTCTCTGGATAAGTTACCAAGATATCTTTGACTTCTTGAATGACAAGGAGACAGGTTAAATTGATAATTTTCTGCGACATGATGCTGATCTTCTTGTTTAGGGTAGGAATACTGTTTACTGCGCCAATCAAACAGAGAAAATTACTTGACCAAGAATCAGGCTTCAAGTTTTACTAACAATTTTTTACAATTAACTAGAGAAGAAACCGCTTCATTCACCATAATCTCTAAGTTAGATTCAGAGTCAGCTTCAAACAGAAAACGCTCACCGGAAAAAATAACCCGTTGCCAATTAGTATGGGATTGATTCACCAGCCGGATAATCTGAACCTGGCTGGTTTGATTGATATAACAGCAGAGACTTTGGTGATTGTTAGATGTACTTTGGCTGGATTTAGACACAAAAGCTGTTTGACGAGAAGTGGTTTGAGAATTCATATCTCTCTGTAAATGAAGGGTGAGTGGCTATGAGTCAAAAGAGAGGTTGCTAATCCTAGCCGGATAGGGGTTGAGCTGGGATGAATGGAGATCCCTATGCCTACATCTTGCTTGTCGGTCGGGATAATGCTGAACCTTTAACTTGACTGACATCTAGTAGCATATCAATTCCTGCTAGACTCTTACGTCTGTCTAAAGATGGGGACTTATATTAAGTTGCTTTGTTACTGTGAATACAGACGTATTTGCAGGGCAGAATCAATTAATCCTTCCCAAACACTGAATAAGACACCTGAAAATCTATCTATGGGGGAATATTTACACAGAAAAATGAGTGCTGGGAGATTTGACAGTGACTTGAAGCGGTTTATGCAGCAAGTTGAGGCATTACAAGGACGCTTAGATCAGCTTTACCACTGTGTCAATACTGCAAACGAAAAATCCCACCTACTACCCTCAGCCTTTAAAGAACTCGGTATGGCTTCAGAAGAACTGCAAGTGGCGATGGAGGAACTTCTAGCACAGGCGGAGGAATCGGCAGCGATGCGAGTAGAATTAGCAGCCGAACGCCAGCGTTATCAAAACCTACTCCAGTTCTTGCCCCATGCTTACCTAGAAACGGATACCAAAGGGAAAATTATAGACGCCAATCAAGCCGCTGCCAACCTACTGAATGTATCGCAGCAGTTTTTAGTCGGTAAACCCCTAGATATCTATTTGATTAAATCCGATCGCCGCAAGTTTCCAGCTAAACTCATCCAGATTCAGCAGCATAATATACCACAAAAATGGATCGCTCAGATTCAGCCGCGTCAACGTGAACCCTTGGAGGCGGTTTTGACGGTAAGTCCCCACTGTGATTTAGACAATCAGCCGATCCGTTTGTGCTGGATCGTACAGGATATTCGCGATCGCCAGCCAGGGCTGAGGGGAGACAATTATTGTAATAATACCAACCTTTACCATAATCACCCTCGGTATATCTATCATAAAGGCGAGACAATTTCTCTCAAACCCCATACTACTTGGATCGTCTGCCAAGGTGTGATCAAACTGAGTACAGTTAGCGAAAGTGGTGATGAAATAATCGTGGGATTACTTGGAGAATCCATGCCCTTCAGTTCTAGTATGACATCGCTACCGATGTACGAAGCCACTGTTGTCTCGGAAACAGCAGAATTAATTAGTATTTCTTGCACTGAAATTGCCGCCTCTTCTCAACTATCTCAGACGCTGTTACCTCTGCTTAATCAGCGGTTACAACAGACAGAATTTTTATTAGCCATGGCGGGCAAGCGGCAAATAACAGACCGTTTGCACTGTTTCCTAGACTGGTTAAAAGCGAAATTTGGTCAACCAACATCAGAGGGGACTCGTTTAACCATTCGCCTGACGCATCAGGATTTTGCTAACGCCTGTTGCACCACTAGAGTCACGATTACTCGACTGTTCAATCAGTTACAGCAGCAAGGGACGATTGCCTTTGACGCGCAGCGGCATTTGGTATTAAGAGATTGAGAGATTAAATTGTCCATCTAGCTGACTTAAGCCCTCAACTAAAGTTGGGGCTAAAAGCTAAAACCCGTTGAAACGGGTTCAAAGAGTTAAGCTAAAATTGTGGAAGAGATTTTACCATTGAATCGGGCGCAAGTCTTTGCGCCCCTACGGTTTCCGGGCGTAATTCTAATTCATCAAATTGGGTGTGCCACGCCACTACTTATACAATGTTTCAAGCTACTCGTCGCCGTCTGGCACTTTGGTATACAACAGTTACTGCTGTCTTATTATTACTATTTGCGACAGGGGTTTATTTGTACGTTCGCAGCACCTTAATTGAACGGGTGGACGATACCTTAAAGCATGTGGTGGAAGTTGTCGATCGCTCTCTAGTGATTCAGCCCAGTGAGGGAACGGTTACTCCTTATCAGATTAACGTAGAAGCCAGTTTTCGCGATAATACCCAAGCGGTGGAAGATGACCACATTGACTTAGAATGGTTTAGTCCCACGGGTGAGTTGCTGTGGTCAACCCTCTCAGACCCCCTGGATATTCCCCTGCATCCCCGACAAACAGCGGAAACTGTCCATCTATCCCCGGATCACCTGCTGCGTCAGTTCACCAAGCGAGTAGAACTGGGACGGTATGTTTTAGGCTATTTACGGGTGAGTCATCCCTGGTTTGAAGTCACTAAACCCATCCGCCAGTTAATCGTCGATTTAACGGTGGGAACCACGCTAATGATTCTCTCCACCGCTGCAATTGGTTGGTTACTCTCCGAACTTGCTATGAAACCCGTGCGCGACTCCTACCAACGGTTAAAACAGTTTACTGCTGATGCGTCCCACGAGTTAAGAAATCCCATCGCCACGATTCAAACTAATGTGCAAGTAGCACTAGCTGATCCCGATATGGAACCGCAATGGCAACGTCACCAACTTAAGGTAGTGGAACGATTAACTCAGCGCTTGGGACGATTGGTGAATGATTTGCTCTTTTTGGCGCGGGTTGATAGTGGTATGGTACAACCCGAATGGCAACCTGTCCCCCTAGATGCGTTGCTGATGGAAGTGATTGAAGAACAACAGTTAATTGCCGATCAAAAAGGTATTTTTCTGTCGCTGCATTTGCCAGAAATTCCGGATTTCGATTTAAAATCTAACGATACGAGTGCTGAATTATCCGTTGATTCTACCTCGGAATCAGACGCACGCGATCGCACCGTTAGTAGTAAGCGCTTTAGCGCTTCCCAGCCCCCCCTACAACCCTTAGATGACGAAGCATTTACCCTTCTCGGCGACTGGAATCAATTAGCACGTTTATTCACCAATCTTGTCAGTAATGCGGTGCAATATACTCCCCCGAAAACAGAGAACGATGAAGAAGGGTGGGTGCAGGTGAAACTCGAATTGGTCAAGCATCCTAGTAAAGGTGGACGACAAGGTTCCTCCTGGATTCAAGTTCAAGTCCGCGACAATGGTATTGGGATTCCCGAAACCGCATTACCGCTGATATTTGATCGCTTCTATCGCATCGATCCCGCTAGAACCAAGGATGCGGCGGCGGGTACGGGATTAGGGTTAGCGATCGCTAAAGCGATTGTAGACAATCATCATGGTCAGATTCAGATTAACAGTACACTGAATCAAGGGACTACAGTCACTGTTACTTTACCCTTCAATGACCAATAATCAAAGCCAATTCCCCACTAAGACAAAAGGTGCCCAATAATAAGGATTTCGATACCGAGGCTTTTGTAGAAGTGCTAACTGAGTTCGATGCAGCGCCTCTGCTTTATTGGCGGGATTGTTGGTTAATTCCTGATAAAATAAACTCATAAATTCTGCCGTTGCCGCATCATCCACACGCCATAGGGTGGCTAGGGTACTGCGGGCACCCGCTCGCACCGCCACACCAGCTAAACCCAAAGCCGCTCGCTTGTCCCCCTGTGCGGTTTCGCAAGCGCTGAGAACCAACAACTCAATCGCCTGATTCCGACTTGAGTGAGCAGATTGGAGGAGGTTATCGAACTGTTTGACCTGAATTGGTTCATCCCAAGCCAATACAAATGTTTCTTCTGCCGTGGAACTAAACTGACCGTGGGTAGCGATGTGAACAATCGGGAAATAGGATGACTCAATTTTTTGGCGCAAGGCTTCCTTGGTAAAGGCTTGATCCAGTAGCACGACGCTGGGTAACTCCTGCTGAATTTGAACAACTTCTTGGGCGACGTTGGGGAGAGGACTAAAACCGTGGCGGGCTTTGGTGATACCAGCAGTCAGTAAGGTTAAGGCTTGCTGTGACAGGGGTTTGGGTTCTAATAGTTGTAAACTGGGTGTCAGGGCAATGTTGTAGGTTTCGACCAGATATTGATTCCCATCATAGAGGACTGCCATGGGAATATTGCGTAAACTGCCATCAAGGACAAAGACTAAGGTTTTAACCCCACTGGTGGTTAACTGAGTCTCAATGGGTCGAATCAGCCAGTCGTAGACTTGTTGAGATAAACGCAAACGCTCTTTGTCAGACAAGACTGGGCTGAAGTGTTGACGCAACTGATCTAAAGTAGTTTCTACCTCCTCTTGGGAAAGCTGAGTGTCGTAGTAGCTTAGGGGTTGTTCTGGTAGAGAAACAATGACGGCTAAATGGTTGGGTAATATAATCGGATAAATAACCGCAGCAGTGGGATCGATTTGATCAATCAGTTGGGGTTGGGGATTTAAACAGGCTTCTCGGAAGAAATTTTCCAGTTCGATTAATTTTAAGGATTCAATCACCTGACGGGCTTGAACCAAATTTTGCTGACTCGGTTTTTGCTGACCTGCGGGTAAGAGAAGATTGACAAGTTGCCGATAGACGGGTTCTACTGTCTCTGTGAACGCAAATTGCACCTCTGGACTAATAGAAACTAAGTCTTGGCGTAACCCTTGTAGAATATTAACCGCTTCAGTATAAGCCGCGATCGCACCTTGAGTATCCCCTTGGGCATTGAGCAGACGACCCAATTGCCAGGAAAAGCGGTAGGCAATATCGGGTGCTTTAATGGCTTGAGCAAGGCGTAGGGCTTGTTCGGTGAGCGTTTGAGCATGACGCCATTGCTGGGTTTGCTCGTATAATCTGCCTAGATTTCCCAAGGCGTAGGCTGTAGCGGGTTGGTCTGCTAAACGTTGAGCCTGTTGCAGGGCGTTGGCGAGTAGGCGTCCTGAATTGGTGTAAAGTTCCCAAGCATGGGGACGGTTTTGTGATAAGGTAATCAGATTCTTGACCAAATCAATCTGGGCATAGACTGTACCGCGACTCTCTGGCAAGTTGTCCAATTGGGACTGAATTTGAGCCACCAGTCCTGCGGCGGGTTGCCACTGCTGTTGTTGAATCTGTAGACTTAATTGGTTGAGTTGAGCTTGAACTTGGATCAGGGGTGACGGTGCGATCGCGGCTGCCTGTTGATAGAATTCTATAGCAGCGGCTTCATCTTTCCTCGCTCTGGCGGTATTACCTAAGTCCAATAATGTGGCACTCATTTCCTGGGTAGATTCTAGGTTTTGAGCCACTTGTAAACTCTGCTGCAAGACGGTTTGAGATTGCTCTAAGTTGCCAACCAGAAGAAAAGCGCTCCCTAGACTTCTCAAGCCAGCCGCTTTAATTGGGGAGTCAGGCTGGTTTTCTAGGCTTTGATGCACCTGGGTTAAAGTGTTCACCGCCCGACGGTAAAGTCCTAAGCGTTTTTGAGCTTGAGCTTGATTAATTTGGCTACGCAGGATTCCGGCTTGATCATTTGCCTGCTGATAAATCTCACTCGCCTGTTGCCAGGTCGCCAGAGCTTGCTCTGTTTGACCCAGGGTAAACTGTAACTGAGCTTGGGTGTTTAGGGCTTGGGCGAAAACACGAGTTTGCGCCATTTTATCACCCATTCCTTGTCCGTTGGTCAACAGTTCCAGACTTTTGGCGATCGCACTTTTTGCCTGACTCCATTGTCCCAGATGTTGATATGCCAGGGAGAGATTACTCAGTACCATTGCCTGATTGAGTTGATCTCCCTCGGTTGCTAAAGACGCAGCCACTTGTTCCCAGATTTGAGCGGCTTGGGCAAACTGACCCGCTTCATAGTGATTTCGACCTTGTTGAGTTTGCTGGGATAAAAAGGCAGAGGTTCCAGGACAGAGGCTAGAAGGTAAGGAGCAACCTGGCAAGGTAGAGGACTCTGATACAACCTGTGCTGGTTGGGCTGGGATATTGAGCAAACAAACCGTCAAAAGTGAACAGGTGAAAAGAAGCACCTTCCATAACCAATGAGCAGAGTTACTTATTGCCTTATTTCGGGAAAATGCCGACTGTTTTCGCGCCATATTCTTGCTTCCAATTCCCAATTACTGTAAATAACGGTTTCCCATTCTTGTAGTGCGAGCATCTTGCTCGCTACTACAGGGGTTAAGATTTAAATGCCGAACACCCAGTTTAAATGCAGATATCACCGTACCTGGCAAGTCACTGCCGGATGCCAGGAATCATCAGGAGTGACATTCCCGGCTTGGGCAGTAAGAATAATCTGACCATCAGGCATTTTAATCCATCCTTGGGCTTCTACTATGGGTGCTGGAGACGAAGGCGTCGAATTGGGAAAAATCCCTCCACTAGTATCATTTCTCCTCGTTGGCATTAGCTCAGTTCCTAAATCTTCAAGCACCACTTCACTCGGAATTATGTCACCTGGAGAGGGGGGTAAACCTCCGCGCCCGGTAACAATAAACTCACCCAAGTTTCCCCCTTGACCTGCGCCACAACCTTGAGCGACTAAATTACTCACATCCAGAACATCCTCTGACAACGTAACCAGTTCTTTACTCGGGTCAACATCTGGCGTGTTAATCACCACCACACCATCTTCACCAAACTCAGAGCTGACCGTGATACAACTTTCTGGGGTATTCTGAAGGCAAAACTCAATTCCCACAATTCCTTGGGCTGTAATTTGCACATTCCCTCCCCTGCCCTCGAAGGCGTTGGCAATGATATCGCTATTTTCAAACGCCACTAGGAATGTCGTATCCATGTCTATATTTCCACCATTGCCCGTCCCCCCCGCTTCTGCAGAAATCAGACTGTTGCGGCGCATGAGTAGTAAGTTCTGTAACTCTAGTTTGATATTTCCCCCTTCACCGGATGCCGTTTCAGCAGTCAGGGTTCCTTGGTTATCCAGAAAGATAGAACCGGCTTTTACCTCCAGGTTTCCAGCATTACCAGTCCCCTGATTACTCACCGCCACCCTGGCGTCATCCTCAACCCGCAACTGTTCGGTGTTTACAGTTACCGTCCCAGAATCATTAAACCCGTCAGTGGCGTCAGCCAGTAAGCCACTACTACCACCAATCGCCCCCTCCGGACCTGTACCCCTGACGTCCACAGACTCAACCGCGTTCACCAGCAAATTCCCGCCTTCTCCAGTATTGCCGAACGTTGAAGCAGCTATCTGTCCCCCATCCTGGACAATCAATTGCCTGGTATTAACCGTTAAGTCTCCAGCATTGCCTACAGTTAATCCTGTTTCAATCAAAGGGAAATCATCAGCTGTACTAAACAAACCGCTGGGAAATAGATCAGGTGATACTCCGGTTACTTCGACAGAATCAGCAGCATTCACCGTCAAATTTCCCCCATTACCCACCCCAAAAGTGCTAGCCGAGATTTGTCCCCCATCTTGAACAGTTAACCGCCCCGTGTTCACCTCTAAGTCTCCAGCATTGCCTGTACCTGTTGCCTCTACGACAGTAAACAAACCACTGGGAAATAGAACAATTGGTGATACTCCGCTTACTTCTATAAAATCAGCAGCATTCACCGTCAAATTTCCCCCATCACCCGCCCCACCCGTACCCGCGAAAATTTGTGCCCCATCTTGAACAATTAACTTTCTGGTATTTACCTCTAAGTTTCCAGCATTTCCTGTTGCTTCGGGTTGGGTCGCCGTAAACAAACCACTGGAAAGCAAATCAGAAGCCGAAACACCAATAAGTTCCACCGACTCAGTAGCATTCACTGTTAAATTTCCCCCTACACCCTCACCAAAAGTTGCCGCCGATACCTGGGCTCCCTCTCGGACAATTAGGCGTCTTGTGTTAATCATCAAGTCTCCAGCAGCTCCAGTCCTTTCAGTATCAGTTAATATGCCTGTAAATAGCTGAAAGTCATTGGAATCAACACCAATAAGTTCCACCGAATCAGCCGCATTCACCGTTAAATTTCCGCCTTGACCTGCACCAAACGTTGCCGCCGATATCCTGGCTTCACCTTGAACCGTTAACTCTCCTGTCGTAATGCTTAAGTTACCACCCGTTCCCGCACCTCTGGTCTCTGCAAACAAACCCTGAGTAAACATTCCCCCAGCATCATCATTACCCACGATTTTTACCGCATCCGTGGCATTCACCGTTAAATTTCCCCCTGGTTGTGAACCCAAGGTCGTAGACTCCACCCGTGCATCTTGAAGCGTAATTTGTTTACCTGTAAGCTGGATATCACCGCCCCCTATACCACTGGTATTGATAACAGCGTCATCGGTAAGAGATATATCAGCTCGTGCCATGGCATCTGGAACAGTGAACTGAATTTGGTTATTGGCAAATGTTATTTCCACAGTACCTGCACCCCTCACAGCACCTAACTCAATCCGACCCCTTGCGGCGGTCAGATTTCCTCCAACTACGGCGATATCACCACCGACTAATGCCAAGCTGCGACCTGAAGATATCTCTAGAGTTGACCCTTGGACTTGAATTCCTGCTGCTGTGGAACCATATTGCAAACCAATGGGCACACTCAGGGTGAGCAGGGGTGGGGAAGCAGTTGTGGCGGTAAATTCTGTCCCATCGGCAAATCTCATCCCATTAGCGGTACTAGCAATAAAAGAGCCGCCTATATTTAACTGAGCATTGGCACCAAAAATAATCCCACTCGGATTAAGTAAAAACAGGTTGGCTGTACCATTGGTACGAATTAATCCATCGATATTTGAGAGTGACCCGCCTGTGACTCGACCAATAATGTTCTCAACCTCTAAGGCATTGTCGAAGAATGCTGAACCACCAGTGGGTACTGAAAATTGGCTAAAACTGTGAAACAGGTTGGTGTCAACGGGGGTTCCATTTAAGATGGTGTAATTAAGACCATCTGGAGATGTGACAGCAGTTGATAGAGTTGTATCCCCAGCGATTTGCGCCCCAACTGGGCTGATGTTTACTAAATAGCAGCAGACTAGTCCAACTGCATTTTGCCAAAAACCATAATATCGTTTCATGGGTCTGTAAAAATTAGACTTTTTCGGACATTGACTTCCACTCAAACCCAAGATTTTAATGAGTATATGTACTTAAATTGCCACCGTCTAAAACATCAAACAACCGATGCATCAACGCAGCAACGCTTCTGGATTGGGTCGGTTTACACAATTATTACAAGAAGCTGTGCTTACTTACAAGAACTTACCAAAATTAATATAATTTGCTTATTGAATTAATTGCAATTTTCAGTTATTCTTGTACATGAACTGGCATTTAGAAAGGAAGAACCAATGAACCCCCAAGAAGTAGACTGGAACAACGAAACAGACTTAATCAAAGAATTGTCGGTAATCAAAGAATTGTCGGATGAGGAAGCAGGCGCTTGTGTTGGTGGCTTATATCTAGATGTGGAGTTGGTAGATCAGGTTGTTAACTCTGTGGCACCAACGACGGCTAAAGCAGAAGTTGGTGAAATAGAAACTGGATATGACTCCAACGACTCATTCCGAGTGCGTCATAAATCAAGGAGCGATCGCAACCAAAAAGCAAACTTCGCTAAAGCAGATGTGCAGGAGATTCTAGGGAAAGTGGCAGCACTGCCGATTACAACCTGGAACTATAAAAATGAGAATGCCAACATCCGCCATATTGGACCGATGGCACAGGACTTTGCCACTGCTTTTAATGTGGGAGAAGATAATCGCTTCATCAATACTGTGGATGCTAATGGAGTCGCCTTAGCTGCTATCCAAGCACTTTCCCAAAAACTTCAACAAAAAGATGCTGAAATTAGAACCATGAGTACCCAACTCGACGCCTTGAGGCAAGAGATGCTAGAAATTAAACAACAAACCTTGAGTGCCACACCTGTTACACCATTAAACTGTAATTAGTTGTTATTGGTCATTGGTCATTGGTCAAGGTTTGAGGACTATTCACAAAACTGGCTCCGGAGCGTGCTGGCACCAATCAGGGTGCATTTTTCATCTTGACAACTATTGTCTGCAAGCCGAAAAAATAATGCTGCACAAGCCAAAATTCAAGGAGCATTTCCATGTGGAAATTGCGCCACCTAAGCATCTGTTCCTGCTGAGTGAAAACAAACATTTTACGTTGAGCGGACGCCTTTATGTGCTACTGGCACCTCTTCTTAATGGTAATCATCCTATCGAGTCAATCATTGAGCAACTCAAAGGACAAGCCTCGGCAACTGAAATTACCTACGCCCTAACCCTTTTAGAGAACAAAGGCTATATTACCGAAGCCGACGACACCTTACCCCCTGAAGCAGCAGCATTTTGGCATTTAATCAACACAGATACCCAAGTCGCTGTACGCCGATTGCAAAACACTCAGGTTACCGTTACCGCCTTGGGTAATGTCCCCACTGAACCCTTAATCTGGTCACTCAAATCCCTGAATATCCAGGTTGGGGACAAAGGAGATTTGTCAATCGTTCTCACAGATGATTATCTGCAAATTGGGTTAGATTCGTTTAATCAAAACGCCCTACAAACGCAAAAACCTTGGTTATTAATCAAACCCGTAGGCGCTAGCCTTTGGATTGGTCCAATTTTTCATCCCGGCAAAACAGGGTGTTGGCAATGTCTGGCACAGCGTCTTAGAATTAACCGGGAACTCGAGTCATTCCTGCAAGACAAGAAAGGAATTACCACACCATTTCCCATTTCCCGTTCTATCCTCCCCTCTACCTTGCAGACAGGGTTGAATATTGCCGCCACAGAAATCGCCAAATGGATAACCGGGAACAACCGCCAACTTTTAAGCAAAATCATCACCTTCGACTTGGTAAATTTAAACCTGCAACATCATGCCTTCGTGCAACGCCCCCAATGTCCTAGTTGTGGTGAACCCAAACTGATCACCCAGCAACAACTGCAACCCCTAGTCCTCACCAGCCAAAAGAAACAATTCACCGTCGATGGCGGACATCGGACTTGTTCCCCTGAGCAAACATTAAAACGATACGAACATAACATTAGTCCCATTACTGGGGTAATTAAACGGCTATTTAATCCACTTCCGGGTGAAAATGGCTTGATTCACCTTTATCTAGCCGAACACGGCTGGCCCAGAGAAGACGGCGACTGGCAAGATTGGCGTCAGGTGGTACGCCGTAACAGTATCGGAAAAGGGAAAACCAACCTGCAAGCCAAAGCCAGTTGCTTAGGAGAAGCCATTGAACGGTATTCTGGCACCTACAGTGGGGATGAAATGCGAGTCAGGGGAACCTATTTCCAAATGAGAGAGTCCACCATCCATCCCTCTGCTTATCTCCATTACAGTCAACTCCAATACAGCATCCGACAGGAGTGGAACCCACAGCACCAACTAATTCAATGGATTCCCGAACCTTTCGATGAAACCCGTGAAATCGACTGGACTCCGGTTTGGTCTTTGACTCATCAGAGATTCAAATATCTACCCACCGCTTACTGTTACTTTAGTTATCCTCTCCCCGACAATTATTGTTTTTGCTGGTCCGATACCAACGGCAATGCTTCTGGCAATACCCTAGAAGAAGCCATTCTCCAGGGATTCATGGAACTCGTAGAGCGTGATGCGGTGGCGTTGTGGTGGTACAATCGCCTCTCAAGACCTGGGGTACAGCTAGAGAGTTTTGACCAACCCTATTTGCCACAGTTGCAAGCCTATTACCACAAGTTACACCGGGATTTCTGGGTATTGGACATTACCAGTGACCTAGGTATTCCCACCTTTGCCGCCATTTCTAGGCGTACCAATCAACAACCAGAAGACATCCGCTTCGGTTTTGGCTGCCATTTTGACGTCAAAATTGCCCTCCTCCGGGCGGTAACAGAAATGAACCAGATGGTGTTTCTGGCAAGCGCCCCTAATCGGGAGGGCAAAGCGACGTTTTCTCGGCCAGATATGCAAACGTGGTGTGAAACCGCAACCTTAGAGAACCAGCCTTACCTAGTACCAGACGCCAATGTTACACCCAAAGTGTATCGCGATTACACTCAGCACTGGAGCGATGACTGTCTTGAGGATGTAAAACGCTGTGTAGACCTTGTTGCCAAACAGGGTTTAGAAACCCTGGTTCTCAACCAAACCCGTCCCGATATAGGCATGAGTGTGGTTAAAGTCATCGTTCCCGGTTTGCGTCACTTTTGGGCACAGTTTGCGCCCGGAAGACTTTATGATGTTCCTGTCAAGTTGGGATGGTTAAAAGCCCCCCTAACCGAGGAACAGCTTAATCCTATCCCCATGTTTGTTTAACCTGTCTTTAGTGCAGCGGACATGGAAATACTTGATCATACCTAATGCCTAATGGAAACAATACCTAAGATCCTAAGTAGCTTGTCAACTCTTGATAACTTTTAAATCTTCTGGGGTATTACAGTTAAATAAAATCTGGCGATCGCGAACTGGAAGTTCCTGGACAGGATGCTGTGCCAGCCATTTTTGAAAGGATCGCCCTCCCTGATTAATATAATCGATTAATTGGGGTAAGCATTGGCGTCGGTAAAAACCACACAGGGGTTCCCATCCTTTGGGACTTCGGGGGAGTACAGCCATTACCTCTTTGGGAGTATTTGTCAACTGACTCCCCCAATTTTGCAAAACCTCACCTTGAAGTTGGGGTAAGTCACAGGCAAGTAAAAGCACCCAATCCCGTTTCACTTGAGTTAATCCTTGGGCAAAAGCGACCAAAGGACCGTGAGATTGAGCCTCTCCCAAAAGGAGCATTTCTTGGATGAGATGGCAATGTTTCGGTAGAATTTCTCGATATCGTTCGGGCCAAGGCGTGACTACAAAAACTTCACGAGTACATTTAAGGGCAATGGTACAAACCTGTCTCAGTAACGGCATACCTTGAATAGGAATCAAGGCTTTGTCCTGACCCATGCGAGAACTTTGTCCGCCCGCTAAAACCATCGCCGAGAAAGACAGATGGGAATCCGTCAGCACAGCAGACAGTTCATCAGCTAAATGCAGCCGTCCTCGCCGTACCGCCCGCAGTAGGCGATCGATAACGCATTTCTCGTCTGTACTGAGATCTTCGCCTAAAATTGCTGCCATCAGTCCATAGCGGTCAGCTTTCGTCATGTAACCAGAACTGGTGGCTTGGGCAAAGAGTTCCGAGAGAGCGCCCGGGAGAAGAATAGGAGATTGCATAGACAGCTACCGCATAACATCACTCAAGTCAAGTTATGTTAATTTTCCTCAAATTTTACAAACAGAAAGTGATAACCCTCCGACGGCTTAGTGATACCGATCACTTTTAGGGGAAGATGGGGGAGCAATGTAGAGACGTGCCATGGCACGTCTGGGAGCTGGGGAAGCAGAGGGAGCGGGGGAAGCGGGGGAAGTAGAGGAAGCTGGGGGAGATGGGGGAGATGAGGAAGTTAACTCAAAACTCTACCTTACCTGTTCCCTGTTCCCTGTTCCCTGTTCCCTGACAAATGACCAATGACAAATGACCAATGACAAATGACCAATGACGAATGACAAATGACTTATTCGTCAATTTGCCATAGATCCCGACTCAATGGTTCATCGAGAATTTTCTTCGGACGCAACACCAGAATTAGCTGTCCCAGTAACGGTATATCCGGCTGTTCCGAAAACCACTGGATCGCTAACGTCCCCGATTGATCAACCATATAATAATTATCAGCATCCCACTTTGGTGTTTTGCGCTCAATAATTAGCAACACGGCTTCTGAATTTTGATTCTCTTGCTTAGGAAGCTGAGTGATATTACCCAAAATTGCCACAGGCTCTTGTGCCTTGGCGACGATTTGCCAACCGGGGATGGCGACAATCTGTTGCTGATGGGCAGAATCCACAATCTGAAACGCCCCCTTTGTCTTCACCGCCCCGACTTGCTGGAACTCGGCGGTGGTTACTGGAAATTGACCCACCACTGGGATCAGTCGCGGTAATTGTTCACTCGCTTCCACGCGATAGAGAGGCAAACGGGGTGCCCGACGGCGGTTCCCTCCAAAAGGTTCTGTGAGTAACTGCTCAATTTCTTCTCGCGACGATTGGCTATGAGCAAACATTAACCCTCGTGCGACTAAGCGCGATCGCTCTTGTAAATTCTGCTGTTGTTGGGCAAGTTTCCAGTATTGGTAAGCTACGGCATCACCTGGGTGATCCGAAAATCCTTCCGGTAGGCTACGGCGACGCGACAACTCTTTCATCGCTTTTGCCACCTCACGGGCACCATCTGCATCCAGATTTCTGGCAACAATAAACTCAGCGGCGGCGGCTCGTTCCGGTTGGGTGAGAATCCGCAACTCATAGAGGATATCACTCCCCGTCCGATCAAAGCGCGATCGCACCGCCTCTGATACTCCCGCTTTAACTAACGTTTCATAGACCTGAGATGCTACAATGACTTGATTCTGTTGAATTGGCTCAAACCCTGTTTGTTCAAAAACGGCTTGGGAACTATAGCCAGCACTTTGGAGTTGTTGACAGGCTTGTCCCCACTCCACCCAGTTACTTTCTTTGCGCCTGAGCAACTGAATTAGTGCATCAGCATCTACTGTCTCTGAGTTAGCTTGAAGATTATGGTGAGGATTTCCAGATGATATTTCAGTCATAATGGGAAGAAAAGCTTGCCGTATTTTTTTGAGTTATCAGATGTCTCAAATTTCTCGTGATTAAATAGTAATTGATTTAAGCAAAAGCTCGCTAGGGTTAGATAAAAAGCTTAAGGTTAAGACAGTTGACATCTATTGGGCAACAGGAAAGACCAGAATAGCCTTCCCCTTGTGGCTCGCCGGTTCAAACTGACTCGCTGGGAGTTTGTTGTAGTGTTATGGACAAGGTGAACCCTAATTTTGATAATATCACTCGTCAGTTCATGAGTTTGGAGCGATCGCAAAAACCGAAAATGCTTGTGGTAGATGATGAACCCGATAACTTGGATCTCCTCTACCGCACCTTCCGGCGTCACTTTAACGTATTCAGGGCTGAAAGTGGCGCTCAAGCCCTCTCTGTTCTTGCTAATGAGGGAGAAGTCGCCGTAATTATTTCTGATCAGCGGATGCCAGAAATGAAGGGAACGGAGTTTTTGAGCAAAACTGTCCCCCAGTTTCCGGATACCATGCGGATTATCTTAACCGGGTTTACGGATGTGGAAGACTTAGTAGAAGCCATTAATGCCGGACAAGTCTATCGCTACATAACCAAGCCCTGGGACCCGAATGAACTCAAAACCGTTGTAGAACGGGCAGTTCAAACCTACGAACTCCTGAAGCAACGCACCGAGGAATTGCAGCGAGCCCATGCTCAAATGGCACTCATGGAAACCCTGGTGCAAGTGGCGCAAGATTCAGACAGCCTAGAAACTAGCTTGCCTAAAATTGCCCAAGTATTTAGCGACAGCTTTGGCACAGATACCTGTATCCTGCAACTCGTAGAAGAGGATCATTTGATAGATGTAAAAGGTACACACAGCCAAGATGAATCCCTTGTCAACCCCCTAGAATCCGATCCCCTCTTGCCAGAGGCGATCGCTAATCGCCAATTACAAGTTTGGATTAATGCCCCGGGTGCAACTCCCAAAGAAGCCACAGAGTATTACCAGAAAATTGGCATTAAAGCCCACCTGCTGATTCCAATTGTCCACCGCAGCGAACTCCTCGCTCTACTCTCCCTCCAATGGCAACAACAGGCGCGTAAACTGAGTGAAGATGAGCTAAAACTGATTCACCTATCCGCCCAGCAGGTTGGTTTAGCGATCGCAACCAGTCGTTGAGTGTTAAATCTGTAGGGGCGGGTTTAGGGATTTCTGTGAGTGTTAAATCTGTAGGGGCGGGTTTAGGGATTTCTGTGGCGCGGTTGATGATAAAGTTTATTCAAAACCCGCCCTCATCTCCCCCAGCTTCCCCCATTCCCTATTCCCGAACCAATGACAAATGACAAATGACCATTCCCCATCAGAAATCCGCCATTTATTCGATCGCATCGCCCCAGTTTACGACCAACTCAACCAGTGGTTAAGTTTAGGTCAACACCGGATCTGGAAAAAGATGGCGGTGAAGTGGTGCGATCTAGAGCCAGGTGAGGTTGGTTTAGATGTATGCTGTGGGAGTGGTGATTTAGCCGAACTGCTAGCACGAGAAGTGGGCGCAACGGGTCAGGTGTATGGGGTTGATTTTTCGCCTCGGCTACTCGCGATCGCGAAAGCCAGGGCAACTTATCATTATCCCCCCTTAACCCTTCACTGGATTGAAGCCGATGCTCTCGATTTACCCTTCCAGGATAATTTTTTCCACGGTGCCACCATGGGGTATGGTTTGCGGAATGTTACCGATATTCCCGGTTGTTTGCGAGAACTGTACCGAGTCCTCAAACCGGGAGCAAAGGCGGCTATCCTAGACTTTCATCGTCCTCAACACCCAGCCCTACGTCAGTTTCAGCAATGGTATCTCGACACAATTGTCGTACCCCGTGCCAAATCCTTGGGCTTAGAACAAGAATATGCCTACATCACTCCCAGCTTAGAGCGATTCCCCAACGGAAAACAGCAGGTTGAACTTGCCCACCATGCGGGATTTAGCCAAGCCACTCACTATCCCATCGCTGGGGGAATGATGGGCGTTTTGGTCATCAGGAAACCATAGCATCTTGATGGGATGGGTAAACAACTTGAGGAATTGGCAGGGTGTGGGGTGTCGGGTGTGGGGGTGTCGTTTAGCTTTTTTACCCGCCCCTTGAACCGTAGAGCCTAAAATGGGGATCAGGGATTGGAGATGATAAAACGCCAAAGTCAACCCTTTCCACCAATCCTTGCTTGTCCATTCTGTATTACGCCGATTGCTGTTTTGAATTTATCGAACCTGTGGCTGCTATTTTTGCCTCCAATCGCGGGGGGAATTATTGGCTATTTCACTAATGATTTAGCCATTAAAATGCTATTCCGTCCCTACCGCCCCATCTACATTGGCAAGCGGCGGTTACCGTTTACACCCGGTTTGATTCCCGATAATCAGGAACGCTTAGCCAAACGGGTATCCGATACCATCATGGGTTCTTTGTTAACCCCGTCGGAGATGCAACGACTAGCACGGCGTCTACTGCATCGGGAACGGGTGCGTGGGGCAATTCTGTGGATGCTCAATCTGGCGTTGGAACAAGTCCAGTTGGATAAGGAACAGAAAACAGCTAAGATTCTTGCGGCTATCCTCCACGACTTATTAGGCGAATCATTGCCCCGTTTACTCAAAGTTTTAGCCCGTCGCGAGAATTTTTTAGAAGCCCAGCTTAACCAAATTTTCGACCAGATTTTGCTGGAGTTTCAACTGAATGATCAACAAGCGCAACAGCTTTCCCAGTGGATTTTGCAAGTGGCATTACCGCCTGATGTGCTGCGTCAAGGGATTATTGATTTTTTAACCGATCGCAATATCCAAATCATTGATGAAGGGTTTCGCGAGAAGACAAGCGGCACCTATTGGATTGTTGCCAATTTATTTGGACTACGCAATACTCTTACCCGTTTGCGAACTTATTGCTTAGATGAGAAAGAGGAAACTAATGCGCGTCTAAAAGAATTACTGACCGCTTTGGGTGCCCGTGAGCGGCTACAGATATGGCTGCAAACTCTATCCCTACAAAATTTGCCTGTGTCTACGGTGCGACAGTTACGCAAAACCATGCGGGATGCAGTACGTACTTATATCCGAGAGCAGGGCGGTGAATTTTTGCAGGGTTTCAGTCAATCCATTGATTGGGAAAAGGTCGCGGTATTAATCTTAAACCGATTGCGAGAGTCGGCGATTATGACTAGCTCAATGGAATTAATTAGTCAAGAACTAGCATTAATTTTGGAGCGTTATCTGGAAGAAGATTTAGAAAAATTGGTGACGCAGGTTATTCCCATTTTATCCATTGATCAGCTCATTGTAGAACGGGTCAGAGGCACATCACCAGAATCCTTAGAAGTTGCCGTTAAAGTGATTGTCAAAAATGAATTGCAAGCGATTGTTAATTTAGGCGGGATTTTGGGTGTAGTGATCGGTTTATTTCAGACTGGGTTAATCCTATTTCGGGGATTTTGAGTTGGGGAAAGCGGGAAGTAGAGATATCGGGGCGGGTTTTACCGCTAAGTCCGATAACTTGACGAAACCTGCCCTTCTAGGGGAATAGTGGTGAGGTAAATCTTAACTCCCTGCAAGTAGTATGGCAACAAGTCGGTCTCTTAATACGGTTAGGTCTGCGATCGCGGTAAGTGCTTTAATCTTATTGATATGTAGCAGCTTACGACACGCCCTATTTCAATCCACTGCTTTTGATTTGGGCTATTTTGACCAAGCGACTTACCTGATTAGCCAGGGACAAACCCCGATTGTTTCCTTCTGGGGTTATCATTTTATGGGCGGTCATGCGGATTGGATTCTCTATGGACTCGCTTTACTGTACAAAATCCATCCCGATGTCCATTGGCTGTTTGCGGTGCAAGCCATTGCTTTAGCTGTCGGTGCTTTACCCACCTTTTATCTCGCCTGTCAAGCGGGGTTAAAGGAGTCCCAAGCAACAGCAATGGCAATTGTCTATCTGCTGTATCCATTAGTTTTTAATCTCAATCTATTTGATTTCCATGCCGAAGTTATCGCTTTACCCGCTTTTTTAGGCGCAGTTTTGGCGGCGCGGCTGAATCGTAAGATTTGGTTTTGTGGGGCAATTGTTTTGATTTTGGCGTGTCGGGATGCTTTATCTCTGACGGTAGCCGCCATGGGGTTTTGGTTGTTAGTTTTTGAGAAAAAGCGGTGGTGTGGTGGGATTGCTTTAGCGGCAGGAATTGCCTGGTTTTTAATTGCCACTCAAGTGATTATTCCCTCCTTTAGACCCAATGGTGTTGAAGCAGTCGGGCGCTATGCTTTCTTAGGAGACTCGGTTCTAGAAATCGCAAAAAATCTGCTTCTTAAACCGGGGTTAGTATTGGGAAGAATTTTTACCTTGCCTAACCTAGAATATTTGGCTTTGCTGTTCTCACCTCTGATTTGGGGACTTTCACCCCAGCATCTAATTCCTTTAGTTGGTGCAGTTCCTACTTTGATAATAAACTTAATCACTGACTACCAACCCCAAAAAGATTTAATTCATCAGTACTCTTTACCAGCACTGCCTTTTCTCTTATTAGCCGTCATTTCTACATTAGCCGCCGGAAAGGGATGGTTACGCCACCCGCGAAGCATGATTATCTGGTCATTGGTTGCATTTTTAGCGTTAGCCAAATTTGGTTATTTTTGGTCGAGATATTTGGAATCCATCGATACTTGGCAAGCGACAAGGGAAGCCATTGCTCAAATTCAAACTAAAGGTTCTGTTTTAGTTCCTGCCCAAGTTGCTCCCCACTTAACCCACCGCCCTGTGGTTAAGTTGGTAACAGTCGGTGCGGAAACAACTGAGTTAAGGGAATTTGATTATGTACTATTGAATCGGCGTCATCCGGGTTGGGGAAGTAGTCCAGAGGTGGTTAATCAATTGTTAGAACGGTTACAAAATACACCTAAGTTTCAATTAAGTTATCAGCAGGATGAAGTTTATTTGTTCACCCAGAAAGGAATTAGCTACTCTGGAAATGAATCGATTTTGGGCAACAGTCCTAAGGTTAATCGTCACCAAAGTTGGATGGTAAATTAAGCCAAAATTCTACATCAGACAGAGACCAAGGTGACGGGGGACTGTTACTATAATCGATAAAATAGTCATATCCTAACTGTTCGTAGAGTTCATTAATCAACGTTTGTATATCAACCACGGGTTCACTGTCCTCAGGGCGTAAAGGAAGTGAGAAAGGGGGAATGCGATCGCGGAGATTGAACGGGTATAAATCTGCCCAAGGACGAGTATTGGCGCGGCTGATTAAAATACAATAATGGCTGTGAATGCTATCGTTTTCTAGAGGTAAAGCTTGCCCTTGTCGCAATAAGTCAATTTCGACTAGATGCGTTAGACTTTCAAGCACCCGTTGCCGTTTGGCTATGTATTTTTGGCGACCGTCTCCGACTTTGTTAGCGGGAGATAGCACTTCAATTGCCGTGACAACCTCTTTTGTGGCGGCATCTTTCACTTGAATATAAGATTGCCGTACTTCTTGGCGGAGGGGAACAGCCACCTGAATCGGTTGAACAGTGGATTGCGATCGCGTGGTAATTGTCGAGATGGGTGATGTCTGGGTGCGGCGCTGCTGCACGGTAAGATCAGGTCTACCAATGGCGATCGCACTCGATCCAGCAATTTTATACACCCACTTGTCTGTGACTACCCGATATTTGGGCAATAGCTTGGGAATCAGTGTTCTCGCTAATGCCGCAATCAATTGGTTGTGAAAATCTGACCAATAGTCGGCTTGTTCGAGGTAGGGGTTCATCCCCGGAAATGGATTTGGCATTGGTCATTGGTCATTGGTCATTGGTCATTGGTCATTGGTCATTGGTCATTGGTCATTGGTCATTGGTCATTGGTCATTGGTCATTCGTCTTATGTAGAATACTTCTTTAATTTAAACCCTTACAAAGGACAAAGGACGAAGGACAAAGGACAACCCACTTATGAACGTTTGCGAAATTCAATCACAGTATCTTTGATGGTGATGTCATAGCCGTCAAAAAAGTCATGTCCCAACAGTCCAACAGGCATAGCTGGCGGTGCGATCGCGACTTCAAGATCTCGTTTCAGACGACCATCAACTTCTATGGACTCCAGAATCGCCACTGGCATTTGTACAACCGCGCCATCGGCTACACTCATTTGGCTGAACCCAACCGGTTTTAAATTCAACGACGACGCGATCGTCTGGGTGATTAGCGTATTCGTCGCCCCGGTATCAAACAGCATTTCAAATTCCCGTTGACCATTAAAGGTGACTTCGATAATGGGAATACCCCGAACTTTTCCTTTAATCGGTATTGAGAAAAACTGGGGACTACTATCTCCTTGTTTCGGTTTCGGTGGTGGCGGTGTGGATCGCTGTTTGGCATCCGCCAGCAGGTTTTGGTATTGAGATAGCTTTTGTTGGGCGGTTGAGTGGTGCTGACTGGAAGCGGGTACAGCTTTTAGTAACTCAATGGCTTCTTGCCAACGATTCGCCACTAATTTCCAATCCTCTCGACTCACCGCTGATTGACTAATCGTAACTGCACTTGTCGCCACATCAATGGCGTCTTCGTAGGTATCTGATTGAGGGGGTGACGGCGGCTGGGGTTTTGAGGCTTGCGGTTTGGGCGAGGGAGAAGCGGAAGGGGTGGAAACCGGACTGGCGGCTTGCGTCGGAGTCGGACTTGAAACCGTATCCGCCTCACCATTACTACATGCACTGTTGAGTAGGGTTAATGTGCTGAATAAAGCGATCCAGACACGACGACTCCAGAAAGATTGCCACATCATTGGTAATTTGTCCTTTGTCATTAATCATTGGGTATTGGTTATTGGTCATTGGTCATTTAATAAATAATTATCGCACTTGATGGGGGTAGGTTTTGAATCAACGTTACCATCAACAGCTAAACCCAATTCCCTCGCATCCGCCCCTACTTGCCTCAACATTCCTCCCTACCGATATCTAAGTTCGATCACATTTTCCTTAATCGTCACATCATAGACACCAAAAAATCCTTGTCCTAATAGTCCGATATCGAGGTATTGATTAATCGTCACCTCCGGATTCGTGACTTCAATACCGCCGACGGCGACAGAATTAACGCGACCTCGCGGAACTTCGACTTTGCCACCCGCCGTGGAGGTGATAACGATGCCTTCTGGCGCAACGTTTAAGACTTGTGCCATTTGGGGGGTAATGGCAATCCCAGACGCTCCTGTATCGAAGAGCATTTCAAAACGGCTGTTGCCATTAAATTGGACATCAACGACCGGAATTCCTGAAACTCGGCGTTTGATCGGAACTCGAATCACCGAGGGTGTACTGCTACCACTACCACAAAGGTGACCCAGATCAATGACATTGCCGTTGCTGTCTTCTAGGTAGCAGGGCAGATCACTCTGGGAATGGGAGATACTGGTAGATGAGATAATTCCTGCGATCGCGAGGAATACAGGTAAGACTTGGCGGGATAAATTGCGTTTCATGGTAATACTGCGCCCAGTTCGGCAGCAATCGTTGTCAGTCGTCCAATTTTCTATTTCTTAATTTAACCCACAACAGGGGGGCGCGTCCTCTGTGCAGCGCATCTTAGGGGTTGTCAGGGAACAGAGAATAGGGAACAGGGAACGGGCAATACGTAATTGATTCGTCTTAGCTGACCCATATTTTAGCGATGATGAGAGTGAAATAAATTGAACAGGTTACTCATCCGGATATCTGATCAAGATGATGTAGATATTAATAAAATTTCATCAGCCTTCGTGGTTACAAAATTGTTGTTAAAGAAACATCATAATCTTATTCAGTCGATTAAAAAATTGGGTGGTCGTGCAAAATCCAAAAGACAATTTATCTAAATCAATGTAAATAATTAGGTTAAATCTCCCCTGCGCCCCTCCACCCCTGCTCCTTTGCTTCCCGCACCCCCTCTCATCAACGTTAGAACTGTCTGTCTTAAACCTTCACCCACTCTAAAATGGCTTTTCCTATTTTTTCCGGGCAACAATCTATCACACGGCGAACGCTGGTTAATGTAGCCTTAAGGATTGCTGGAGTTATTGTTGTATTAACGACGTGGAGTTATTTTCACACCTTGTCGTTTTTTGAAGCTGAGGCATTAGAACGGGTCAAAAAGTATGTGTACGAACGGGGTGAACGGGAACGTATTCTCTTCTCTATCGCTGTAGATAATCATACGCTTCTCAAACAAGAATTACTCAAGCAGCTAAAAGACCCTGATTATAATTCCTACACTAAGTTCAATCAACTCTTTGTCGAGTGGTCTGATGGTGTAATTCGCAATCGACCAAAAGATCAGCCTCCGGAAAAGTTCGACACCCTTGAGCAAGCGGGGGTTTATATCGATGAAAACTTAGTCATTGATGCAGAGGTTCGACAGCGAGTTCTTACCTTTTACAACCTAACCACAACCTATGGCTCAATTTGGCATCATCGTTTTATCAATACCTACATTACTAGCCCCGACAATATTATCGCTATCTATTGGCCCAGAACGCCCTGGGTGCAACGAGCTTCGACTGAACTTAATCTACAAAACGAGAAAAAAGCCTATGGTGCCAAAACCCAAACCAATCCAGAGTCAAAGACGGTATGGACAGGACTTTACTACGATCCGCAGGCTCAAGATTGGATTGTCTCTGTGAAAACACCTGTTAATTTAGATGGGGAACATATTGCCACAATTGGACATGATTTGACTCTGAATCAACTAATGAATCGTCTGATTCAGGATCAGACTGAGGGCGGTTATAATATTCTTTTTAGCGGGGATGGTCATCTCATTGTTCATCCTGATAAAATCGAGGAAATCAAACAAAAAAAAGGGAAATTCAATATTCTTGAATCCGATGATCCCCACCTTCAGCGTATCTTTCAATTGGTCAAAGACATAACCCCCAATCAAGTCATCATTGAAAATACTAAAGATAATGAATACTTAGCGGTCGCCAGAATTGATGAACCGGATTGGTATTTAGTTACCGTTTTTCCCCAGTCAATTTTAGCCAAACCCGCCCGGGACACAGCCGGATTTATTCTGGGGTTAGGGATTGTCGCACTTGTGCTTGAACTGTTAGTCCTCTATTTTGTCCTGCGTCGCCAAGTTACGAATCCCTTAATTGAGTTGATGGGAGCAACGGAACGAATTGCGGCTGGAGATTTGAATATTCAACTGGATGATACTCGCAAAGATGAGTTAGGACGTTTGGCAAATCTGTTCAATTCAATGGCGGTTAAAGTCTATGTCCGTGAACAATTCTTAAAACAAGCTGAATCAGAAGCCAAGCGCTTACAGAAAACTGAAGCAGATACTCGTCAGCATGTTGAAAGTATTAATCAAATTCTCGAAGGTCGCGTTGAAGAAAGAACCGCTCATTTAACAGCTATTATTAATAATTTAGTCGATGGCTTACTGGTTACCGACACTCAAGGAAAAATATCTCAGTTCAATCCCGCTTTCCTCAGGATGTTAGGGTTAGGAGAACTGGATATTACGGATAAAAAAGGTCAAGATATATTAAGCAGCGAGTTAGTGGAATTAGTCGCCCAAACCCAAAACCATCACCGGGAAGTCTTTACCGCAGAAATTGATCTAGCGGGGGGACGGATTGGGAAAGCTGTAGCTACCGCCATTGATAAAGTGGCTTTGGCTGATGGTGCAGTCGAGGAGTTTCTTGGTTCAGTTATCCTGATTCGAGATATTACTGTTGAAAAAGAAGTGGATCAGATGAAAACGGATTTTATCTCTACCGTTTCCCACGAATTAAGAACCCCGCTGACTTCTGTCTTGGGATTTACCAAGATTATCAAGAAAAAACTCGAAGATGTTATTTTTCCCCAAATCCAAACCGACAACAAGAAAATTAATCGAACTGTTCGCCAAGTTCAAGATAATGTCACTATTATTGTCTCGGAAGGAGAACGGTTAACGGCTTTAATTAATGATGTTCTCGATATTGCCAAAATGGAAGCCGGAAAAGTTGACTGGAATATGCAACCGTTGTTGGTTCACGAGATTATTGAACGGGCAATTGCTGCGACATCCTCGTTATTTGAGACTAAACACATTCAATTTATTAAAAAAGTGGAAACTGAGCTTCCAGAAATCTCTGGAGATAAAGATAGACTGATTCAAGTTCTGATTAATTTAATTTCTAATGCTGTTAAGTTTACTCAAAAAGGATCAATAACCTGCCGAGCAAGGCAAAGGCATAGTGAAATCATTATTAGTGTTATTGATACAGGTATGGGTATTGCTCCTGCTGATCAGCCTCAAGTCTTTGAAAAATTTAAGCAAGTCGGGGATACGTTAACCGATAAACCGAAAGGGACGGGTCTAGGATTACCGATATGTAAGCAAATTGTTGAACATCATGGTGGCAGAATTTGGGTCGAAAGTGAGTTGAAAAAAGGAAGCACATTTTCGTTTACTCTTCCCATTGATACTAATCTACCTGTCCAAGTGAATATGATGGATATGGACACATTGGTTAAGCAGCTTCAAGTAACGGTCACTCCTGACAACTCATCTACGAATAAGACTCCCAATAAAACAGTACTGGTTGTCGATAATGAAGCCTTAATTCGTCAACTGTTGCGACAAGAACTTGAGTCACGGGGATATAAAGTCCGGGAAGCCAAAGATGGTCTAGAAGCGATCGCACTCGTTAAGCAAGAACGACCCGATCTAATTACTCTGGATGTGATGATGCCGGAAATGAATGGCTTTGATGTTGCTGCTGTATTAAAAAATGACCCATCAACCATGGACATTCCAATTATTATTTTGTCCATTATTGAAGACCACGAACGAGGATATCGATTAGGAATTGACAAGTATATCACTAAACCTTTTGAATCGGAACAATTGCTCCAGGAAATTGATTCCTTAATTGCTCAAGGAAGTTCTAAAAAGAAAATATTAGTCGTTGATGAAAATATATCCACCGTTAAAACCCTGGCTGATGTCCTAACCACCAGAGGATATAATGTAATTGAGGTCTTTGATGGGGAGGATTTTAAAGAAAAAGCTATTTCCGTTAAGCCGGATATGATTATCGTCAATTCTGAGTTGTCGGAACGATATAATATTGTCAAAACCCTACGCTTTGAAAAGGGACTGGAAAATGTATTTTTTCTCTTATTAGCGAATGAAAAAGCAGATGGTAACCATCAGTCTAAAGAAGTTGCTGAATAAAAAGGATGTTTTATCTCTGATCAAGGAAATGAGTGCGGTCATGGAGACACCGATCCTGATTCAGGATACCCAGGGTCGTCTCCTTTTTGGTGAAGAAAGTCAAAAGGAACTGGGGAATTATCCGGTAAAGCTGGCTGATGATATTATTGGTTGGATCACAGGGGGTGAAAAAGCCGCATCGTTAGCGTCCCTCCTGAGTTATATTGCCAATAAAGAAATTCAGGAAAAAATGTTGGCGCGGGAAACCTTGGATAAATATAAAGAGATTAACATGCTTTATAATATATCAGGACGGTTAACCGCTTGCCTTGATCTTAAACAAGTCGCCAACTTAATCATTGATGAAGCCACCCGCTTAATTAAAGCCACCAGTGGTTCACTCATGTTATTAAATCCCAACACGAGTGAGTTTGAATTAGTCGCTGCTATTGGTCAAGAATATGACCCAAAAGCGCCCTTGGCATTGGGGAAAGGAATCGCTGGTAATTTAATTTTGACGGGGAAAGCCGAAATTATTAATAATGTGCAGGCAGATATTCGATTTGTCGAAGGTCGGAATCAAATTTATTCTCTGATTTGCGCTCCTCTGCAAACCAAAGATGGTATTATTGGGGTGATTAATATTAGTCATCAAGAGCCAATTAATTATACGGCGGCTGATTTAAAGTTATTGACGGCTTTAGCCTCGCAAGCAGCATCTGCCATTGAAAATGCGATGTTGCATGAACAAAAACTAAAAGAAGAGCGGATTAAAAGTAATCTCGAACGTTATGTCTCGGCTAAAGTCGTTGAAGCCATCCTTGAAGAAAAAGATGATTTTTCCTTCGAGCCAGCTAAACGGGATATTGCCATTTTATTTTCAGATATTAGAAATTTTACGACGAAATGTGAGGAATTACCTCCGGAACTAATCGTCGAATACTTGAATGAATATTTTACCCACATGGTTGATGTAATTTTCAGCTATGGCGGAACGGTCAATAAGTTTGTGGGTGATATGATTGTGGCAATGTTTGGCGCTCCCTCTCGCTTAGTTTACAGTGAGAAAGGTGCGATTAAAACAGCAATTGAAATGCAAAAGCGGATCAAAGCCATTCCGGTTCCTTGGATTCGTCAAAATTTTATTACCGGAATTGGTATCAGTTCAGGGGAAGTGATTGTGGGAAATGTTGGCTCTCCTCAGCACATGGATTATACTGCTATTGGGGATAAGGTCAATATTGCCTCTCGTCTACAATCCATTGCCAAAGGGGAACAAATTTTGGTGTGTCGCAGTGTCTATGATGTCACCTATAATCTGTTTGATTTTAAAGAAGTTGGCACTGTGCAAGTTAAGGGGAAGAAAAAGCCTGTCGATGTATTTGAAGTGATCTATTAAGATGGACAAGAAAATCTTGATTGTTGATGATGAACCGCATATTCGCCTGTTAATGGCACAAACTTTAGAGGAACTGGAAGACGAAGGCGTAGAAGTCCTGATTGCGGAAAATGGGGAAGAGGCAATTGAAACCATTAAACTGGAAAAACCGGATTTAGTGTTTCTGGATGTGATGATGCCGAAAATGAATGGTTTTGATGTCTGTTATGCGGTTAAAAATAATCTGGATATTAAAGATGTCTACATTATTATGTTAACGGCAAAGGGGCAAGAGTTTGATAAGGAAAAAGGACAACAAGTCGGGGCGGATTTGTATATGACTAAGCCGTTTGATCCCGATGAAGTTGTCGAAAAATCCTATGAAATTCTGGGATTGGAGTATTAACCTGTAGTCCCCCATCCTAATTGGCGATATAAGCATCAACCCTTAATACATAAGGGTTTTCGCCAATTAGCCCTCTGAATTCGCCCCCATGTATTTTAAGATATTGTTAAGATTCTTGGCAAGAAATCTGTGAGACAATAGGGTTTGACTAAGGCGTGCCTTTCCATGCTCATCTCTATCTAAATCTAAAGATGACGTGACCTCCAACAAAAAACGCTTGCGCCTTAATTAATCCGGCTCAATCCCAAAAAGTTTATGCTACGGTTGAAGAGAAGTACTGAGGAATGAGGAATGCATTATGTCTAGCTTCCAACCAGTCAGATTGTCCCTTGCGATCGCTACAGCGTTACTGTCTCTGAGCCTTGATAGTAAACCGATTCAAGCTCAATCCATAACACCTGCTGAGGGGACAAATACCATCGTTACTCCTAATGGTGAAAGTCTTGATATTAGCGGCGGTATGTTGTCCGGAGATGGCAGCAATCTCTTCCACCACTTTGAGCAATTTGGCTTGAATCAAGGAGAAATCGCCAACTTCCTCTCCAACCCAGAAATTCGCAACATTTTGGCAGGAGTTGTCGGTGGGGAAGCATCCCTGATTAATGGGCTGATTCAGGTGACAGGGGGAAATTCTAACCTGTTTTTAATGAATCCGGCTGGAATTGTTTTTGGCACTCAGGCGAGTTTAAATGTTCCGGCGGCTTTTACGGCGACGACAGCCAGCAGTATTGGGTTTGACGGGGGTCAGTTTAATGCCGTGGGTGACAACAATTATCAAGCACTCATGGGTGATCCCACTAATTTTTCCTTTGCCATGGAACAGCCAGGAAGCATTATTAATGCAGGTGATTTGGCTGTGGGTGAAGGGCAAGGTTTGACGGTTGTTGCGGGACAAGTCATTAACACGGGGACATTCTCTGCACCAGGGGGAACAATTAGCGTTGCTTCTGTACCCGGAACCAGTCAAGTGGTGATTAACCAAGAAAATATGGCGCTGGGTTTAAAGCTGGATGTAGCCGATTTAGACGATAACGGAGTTGGCAACATTTCACCAGCAAGTCTAGGACAATTGGTAACAGGTGGGGATATAGTTCCAGCAACCGAAATTCAAGTTGATGAGCAGGGTCAAGTTTGGTTAGCGGCTTCAAATCAGCCCATTCCGACAGAAACGGGAACGACGATTGTTTCTGGAAGTATTGATACGGCTAGCAGTGAAACCGGGGGAACGGTTCACATTTTAGGGCAGCGTGTGGGTTTGGTTGATGCAGAAATTGATGCTTCGGGTAGTAATGGTGGGGGTACGGTTTTAGTCGGTGGTGACTATCAGGGTCAAGGTGAGGTTTTCAACGCCGAACGAACTTTTGTTAATCAGAATTCCACGATTCAAGCGGATGCTTTGACCAACGGCTATGGCGGAACTGTCGTGCTTTGGGCAGATGATACGACTCAGTTTTTTGGTGATATCAGCAGCCGTGGTGGTGCAGTAGCTGGAGATGGGGGTTTTGTTGAGGTATCGGGGAAGGAGAATTTGCAGTTTGCTGGGACGGTTGATACCAGTGCGATTAATGGAGACGGTGGAACGTTACTGCTTGACCCCACGGATATCACGATTACGGCTGGGGGGACTCCTGGTGGGTTTAGCGGTCAGGTGATGTTTGCTGATGCAGAACCGACGACAATTAGCGAGAATCAGTTAGAAAGTCTGTCAGGTAATACTAATGTCCTGTTGCAGGCGGATAATACGATTACCATTGAGCCGATGCAGGACGGGATGCTAAGGTTTCAGCGAGGTAGTGGGTCAATTACCTTTGAGGCAGGTGGCGCTTTTACAATGGCTGAGAGTGATACCCTCGACGCTCGTGCCAGAGACTTGACAATTGCTGCTGCTAGCATCACGGCTGGCGTTATTAATCCTTTTCATTCTTTTCCACTTGGTGATTATGATAGCGGTTCAGTTAGTGTAACCGCCACTAATGGGGGAATCTCGGCGAGAAGGGTGTATGCGATTACGCTGTTGAAGGGGGAAAGCCGTGAAATTAACCTCAGTGCTACCAATGGTGACATTACTATTGCCTCTAATGTTATGTCATCGTCGTTTAATGCTTACGATCCGACAGGAGGCGATATTACCATTAATGTGACTGGCGGCAGCTTCAGTGCCAGCGGAATCAGAACTAACAAGCTTTCAGGAAGGGCAGGTGATATTACTGTCAATGCTACTAACGGTATTACAGTCACAGACGAAATAACTGCTAAGAGCCCTGAAAGAGCAACTATTACGCTGAATGGTGTTGTCCTCACCGGAGGTCCCGAAACTCACTTTGGTACAAATTTCGAGCGTGACCAACTTGGCACTCCCCCAGGTGTTCCAGTAATCAGCGTAACGGGAACTTCTAATTCTGGTGGCTCTTTGGTTTCTATAGGAACGGTAGGTACTAGTTCCTCTGGTGACTTTACCGAAAATATTACTGCCCTTACCACGCTAATCAATGGTGGTAATCTCAACATCAATAATATAGGTGATTTAGGTATCAGAATATCTGAGCTTGGTCAACAATTGCTCAATGAGTTAGTTCCTGAAGCGACAGATTTTAATGATGCACTACAAATAACTTTAGGGAACAGGGTTGATCAGATACTTAACTCCCCACTTACCTCACCAGGTCCCCTTGGCGGAAAATTGGTAGGTGTATCGCCAGAACTTCAGCAAAGACCAGGTGAGACAACGCTTGAGTGGGCAGTGAGAATTACACAGGATGTACCGAGAGTTACGAATTCCAATATGGCAGTACTAGAGGCGCTAAGGGACGCTAAACGCGGCTGGGATAATGTCGTGGAAGATGGAAAAGTTCGGGAGGCTAAGTACAGAGCACTCGAACAACAATTGAATGCAGACACGCTTCGCTCGGACACCGACTATCTGTTAAATCAGTAACTTTAGCTGTAACAAGAAGCGACTCCAATAGTTCAATGTCCAAACCAGCAATTAGAGATTAAGGTTAAATCCCAAAATCTTTAATTGCTCTAAGGAGGAAATAGTTCTTATGGAAATTTGAACGGCAAACTATCATCAACATCTGAACAAGCATTTTTTTAGGTCAGAAATAATTATGCTGTTACGTCGCATTTCTGCAATCACAATCTTAGCTTTTTTCTTAAGTAGTGCTAACGCTTTGGCAGAATCGAACTCTATCCCGCCTCAGTTACAAGCCCAAACGATAGAACAGTACACTCCGCCAGACCCCTCACCACTCATTGAAGAGATAGGATTAACAGAAGAACAAATTACTCAACTTAATCAAATCAGCCGCAAGTTTAGTCCTTTACTGGACTCCCTCTATGAAAAATGGGACGAAGCGCAACAAGAACTGGAAACATTAATCGTCAGCGCCGATGCCTCAGAAAGTCAGGTACGACAAAAATATAGTGACGTTGAAGCCTTACGAACAGAAATCTCTCAGTTGCAATTTGAGCGGAGAATGGCAATACGAGATGTCTTAAGACCCGATCAGCGTCTTCCTTTTGAACAATATATGCAAAGCTTGGTTGATAATTCGTAAAAGAAAAGCAAAAAAGACTTTTACGGTCAAGTTTGACTGGAATTAGCATAAGCTGTCATGCATTTAAATTGGGTATTAGCAGCGAGCAAGATGCAAAGCCTGCGGCATGGCTTCGCTTAACGCACTACAAGACTTTCGCCGTTATTGATATTAAGGTTTAAATGCCGAACAGCTTAACTCAAGACAGGGTGTAAGAGGAGTGAAATGATACAAACTAAATTATTACTCATCGGGGGGATTACCCTGATTGCAACACTTGAACAGGGTTACGCTTTGGCTAATCCTCCCCTAACTTTATCTGAACCTACCGAACATTTTCCTGCCTTTGACTTCGCCCAACAACCCAACCCCAACGAAGACCGATTTCTCCAACCAACTCCCGAACCCATCCCTTCTGAACCAACAGAAACCGAACCCGTTTTACCAACGCCGGAAGAACCTGTTCAACCGCCCCCAACTGAATCAACGGAAACCACAATTGATGTTAACCGTATCGAAGTTGTGGGGAGTAGCTTTTTTGGTGCAGAGGAGTTAAATCCTATTATTCAACCCTTGGAAGGACGCACTGTTACTATAAACGAACTTCAGAATGCCACGGATGCGATCGCGCAACTGTATCGTGATGCTGGATACTTTACCTCGACGGCGATTTTACCGCAACAGAATGTAACCGATGGTGTTGTTACCATTCAGGTGATTGAAGGGCGTTTAACAGACATTCAGATAGAAGGAACCGAACGACTGAAGCCCAGTTACATTCGTAAACGGATTCAATCAGCCACCAGTCCCCCCCTGCGTGTTGATACACTAGAAGAGCAATTGCGACTGCTGAGAACTAATCCCCTCTTTGACACCCTAAACGCCACCTTAGAAGCGGGTGATGAAGTCGGTGAAAGTATTCTGGTTGTACAAGTTGAAGAGACAAATCCCTTCTTTGGAAATGTCAGTGTAGATAACTATTCTCCCCCTAGTGTTGGTTCAGAACGCTTAGGGGTTCAACTCGGTTATCGGAATCTTATTGGAATTGGCGATACGCTTTCCGGTTCCTATTATCGTTCCACAACAGGCGGTTCTAATTTATTTAATTTCAGCTATCGGGTTCCCTTGAATGCAAAAGACGGAACGCTACAACTGCGTACTGTTATTGACCGCAATGAAATTACCGAAGAACCCTTTGATGCACTGAATATCGAAGGGGAAACAGAACTCTATGAAGTCAGCTTTCGTCAACCCTTAATTCGTACCCTGCGCCAAGAATTTGCCCTGTCTTTAGGGTTTAGTTACCGAGATGGTCAAACCTTTATTTTTGACCGCCTACCCACTCCCTTTGGGATTGGACCCGATGAAGATGGCGTGAGTCGCACCAGTGTGTTCCGCTTTGGACAAGACTACGTGAAACGGGACATCCAGGGCGCATGGAGTCTGCGATCGCAGTTTAACATTGGTACCGATTTCTTTGACGCCACGACCAATGATGCACCGATTCCAGATAGTCGCTTTTTTAGCTGGTTGGGTCAAGTGCAACGCACACAAATATTGGGCGAGAATCATCTATTAATTATTGCGGCTAACTTACAACTCACCCCCGATTCTCTCTTGGCTTCTGAACAATTTGTAATCGGTGGCGGACAAACCCTGCGCGGGTACAGGCAAAATGTACGTTCTGGTGACAATGGGTTTCGTGTTTCGATTGAAGATCGGATTACACTGGAGAGAAATGAAACTGGATTACCCACCTTTCAACTCGCACCCTTTGTTGATTTAGGGGCGGTGTGGAATCATCCTGATAATCCCAATGATCAACCCGATCAGACATTTTTAGCGAGTTTAGGATTAGGTTTACTTTGGGAACCTATCCCTAACTTAAATATCCGCCTTGACTATGGGATTCCTTTTGTGGATTTGGATGATCGGAGAGAAAACGCTCAAGATGAGGGATTTCATTTTAGTGTAGGCTATCAGTTCTAACCGATAAGCGGTATCAAATCCTGTTGATTGTACACCAATGCGATCAAGTCAGCATTAGGGTTTCAGCCATTTAATACAGCAGTTTGCTCTGCTATGCGGTACATTGTCGATCCCCCTAAATCCCATAAGCAAAAAAAGCGAAGCATCCGCTGGCTTCCCCCTTTTTAAGGGGGACGGGAGGGGGATCTAAAAGGGGGACTTTGATCTCTTTGATCTCTTTGATCTACTGTACTTTATTACAGCGCAAAGCGCTGTAATGCTCCCCCCATTCCCTATTCCCCATTCCCTATTCCCTTTTGTGGATTATGGGAAAAAAGAGTCAGAATCAGTGTAATCGCTGGGAGTATAGTACAAGCGTAGAGACCCGGTTGATAAGAACCCAATTGATCCTTAAATACAGCTAAGAATGAAGGTCCTATCGCACTCGCGCACACCATACTCATCATCTGAACGCCAGCAATCGCCCCTAAATGCATTCGACCAAAGAATCTGGGTAAAGCCACAGTCGATAAGGTGCTAAAACAGCCGCCACTTGCGCCTAATCCCACGATGGTTAGTCCCCGCAACCAGCCTATACCCAGATTGGCGGCACAGATAAAGCCAATAGCTTGAAACACAATCATAAATATAAATAGATATTTCAGCGAAACTCGGTCAGCGCTGACTCCCATCAAATACCCAACAATCGTGGAGAGAATTGCCATCGGTAAGAACAGAGACACCGCTTGGATTTGCGATAATCCGGCTTCTGCGCCAATATCAACGATGTGAAAGGTAATCCCGGTAACGACTAAAGCGTGAGAGGATAAGGTTAAGGTTGCTGCCCAAAAAATTCGGGTACGCAGCGCTTGGGAACGAGTAAAATCTTGTATCTTGTTCTCAGCAAAAGTTTCTCCGGTGGTGACTGGAGTTGTGGCGTCTCCGTCCATAATCAGACCACATTCTTCTGGATTATCTCGGTAGAACATCCAGCCAATAAATCCCATGCCAATCCCCACAATAGCTGCCATTGTTACCCAGGTATATCGCCAACCGAAGCCGTTAATCCAGGTACTCAGAATTAATGGTGCAATGGAAAAGCCAAAGGAGATAAATACACCAGTTGTACCGGAGACAAACCCCCGACGACGGTCAAACCATTTGCCTAAGGTGGTACGGCTGGTCATTGTCAACATTCCTTGACCGGAAAAGCGCAGGCTGGTAAAGCCTAGTCCTAGGATGATCAGGGCTATGGCTGAATGATCAAGGGGTAGTATAGTCTTGAGAGAGATAGCGATGCGATCGCACAAACTCAAATAACAGAGTGTTCCCCCTAGCCACAGGGACGAACCCACCACAATAACTCGTGCGCCAAAGCGGTCAAGCAACACTCCCCCCATGGGTAATAGGAAACCACTGGTTAAGGTTCCCACCAGGTAAGCATTACTCAATTCCAAACGTGATACACCCGTCGCCTGTAGCAAATGATCCGTGAAAACGCTCACTCCTACAGTTTGACCCGGAATACTCATAATGATCCCAATCGTGCAAACCACCGCAATAATCCAGCCATAAAAAAACGGGAAACGGGTGGTAGAGAAGGGATAGTTAGGATGTAGTAACCTTCTGGTAATTGTTTTATCTGTTGCAGAAATTGAGCCTTTTTCAGCAACTTTGGATCGAAATTTCATTAAAATGCACCACGTCTTGAGCTTTGCTGTCTACTTTGCCATACTTATTGTGAGTTGGCATCCTTCTCTTGTTTCAGACTGACAGCTTAGATTTTATCGCAGCGCTGTACACTTGATTTCCACGATGAGTCCAGGGTCAGACAAGGCGGTGACACCTACTTTTGTCCAAGTTGGATATTTCTCAATAAAGTACCGATCTTTTATTTCCATAAACAGCGACAAATGCGGAATCATTAGTGGTCTTGAAGCTGGAATAGACGCTGGACTTGTGACATGATAGGTTACAAGTTCGACAACATTGTCAAAGGTTACGCCTGCGGTTAAAAGAACTTTTTTGACATTTTCAAACGCCTGGATAAACTGTTCTTCTATTCCCTCAACCACTTGTAACTTTTCGTCGCGACCCACTTGACCGGAGACATACACTGTATTTCCGATTCTAATACCTGGACAATAGTGATACTTTTCATATAGGATTTCCATCCCTGTGGGAATAATCACTTCGCGAGTCGCGACCATAACTAATCTCCTTGCGTAGACAATCATGTCAATACTTTACCTCTAAACCTGGGGCTAATCAGGGTAGCTTGATGATTTTGGAGTCAGCCCTCAACTCAAGTTGGGGCTAAAAGCTTAAACCCGTTAAAACGGGTTCAATGATTTACTTATACGGAAAGGGGGTGAGGGTGTGAGGTGATACAAAGTCAGCCCTCAACTCAAGTTGGGGCTAAAAGCTTAAACCCGTTAAAACGGGTTCAATGATTTACTTATACAGAAGGGAGCGAGGGTGTGAGGATGATATAAAGCCCTCAACTCAAGTTGGGGCTAAAAGCTTAAACCCATTAAAACGGGTTCAACTATTTACTTATACGGAAAGGGGCGAGGGTGTGAGTGAGTGATACAAAGTCAGCCCTCAACTCAAGTTGGGGCTAAAAGCTTAAACCCGTTAAAACGGGTTCGATGATTTACTTATTCCGACTACTTAGAAGTTTATTTTTCCCCCAACTTCCCCATCTTTTTAAGTTGACATGCATGGGAGAGGTCTTTTTCCTAGTGAATTAACCAATCGGATCATTTTCTGGTATCTAAGTTAGCCAGATTCGGTTTCAAGAACGTGCCATTCGGGTTAGGTTATTATTAATTTATATCAGAGTTAAAAGTATGATACTGGGAGTCACTGAACTGGGGGGTCAGACCCCTCGCTAACTCTCCCTGGCAGGGGATGATTTGGTAGCTTGTGCTACAATTACTGGGGAATTATCCCATCAATTTCAATGATTGAATGGGTATGCTAGCATCGGGACATTCACTTGTATAGCGGCTTGGAGTTGCTCCGTAATAGTACGGTGTGAAAAACTGGGTCAGATTCTGTAAACTGAAGTTATCAGCTATCAAGTGATACTGAGCATCTTAACTCAATTGTGAGTTAGGTATATTGTGAAGATGATAACCAACAGCGATCTGGCTATTGCGATCGCGTACTCTCTAGGCAAAACTCCCACGTTAGCGGGAGATGCGGGGAAAGTACGGAATATCTAGGGTTTCTAGTCACATTTCCTCGCCCAGTCATGTCCTAGACGTAAATCGCACTATGCGATTCGTCTGAGGCGTGTCATGATTAAAGGGACAACTTCACACACTGACTCTTAGGAGTAGAGTGTGGGCTTCTAGAAATAGTAAGCCGATTAAACTAACTATCAAGTTTTGATTTTTAGGGGTGCATCAATTGATTCATAAATCTTTGTCAGGCGTAAATCTTGCTCCAAATGTTGTTACGGTATCACTGCGATCGCCATCCCATAGTGTACCGATTCAACAATGGCATTTTACTGATCAACCGATTATTAAAATAGGGCGCTGTGCGGATAACCATATTGTGCTGCGAAGTTCGGTTGTGTCGCGTTACCATCTGGAATTGCGGCGTATGGGGAACCGATGGAAATTGATTAACTTTGGTAACAATGGGACGTATAAGGATGGTCAACCGATTACGGAACTGGAGATTCAAAACGAAACGATTATTCGACTTGCCCTTTCGGGTCCCCAGTTGCAAATTAATCTAAGCGCCACTGTACCAGAACCTTTGTTAAAGTTACTGCGCCATCACGATTCGGGTAATCATCCTCTTCCAGGACGATTACGCACCATGTTGAGCGGAAGTTAAATATCTGTAGGGGTAGGGAGCTGGGGAAGCTAAGGGAGTTGGGAGAAAGGGCAATGCTACTCAAAGGGGTAGCTAAGGGCTGAAGGGGTGATATCATGTTCGGTCAAACACCTCTAATAAAAACGCCTGAAACCCCTGTTATTACAGCATTGCAATTATGGGCAATCGTTAGGACATGATATGTCAACCAGGGGCGATGACTTCGCGACGGGTACGGCTTTTGTCCACCATACACCAACCCGCCGCACGGCGGGCGGGGTCAATCAGTTTGGCTCTGGTTTCGGCTTCATTCATTGGGGGTTGTCCTCCGCAGATGTTGGGTGAGCCGCAGCAAATCGCTTGCGAGCATCGGTAATGGCTTGTTGCAGTTTGGTTTGTAGCACGGCTTTCGGCGGTAGGACGGTGAGATATTCCGCGACATGAATCCCGCTTTTGTCAACTTCCAGGAGTTCGATTTGTTCCTGCTTTTTGCCAGCACAGAGAATAATACCGAGGGGTGGGTTTTCATCCGGTTCTTGTTCGTATTTGGCAAGCCAGCGTAGGTACAGTTCCATTTGTCCTTTGTATTCGGCTTTGAAGCTACCCAGTTTCAAATCAATGGCGATGAGGCGTTTGAGTTTGCGGTTATAAAAAAGCAGATCAAGATAGAACTCGTCATCATCAATCTGTAGCTTTTTCTGACGGGCGACAAAGGTAAATCCCGCCCCCAGTTCCAGGAGAAATTGCTCGATATCGCGGAGGATGGCATCTTCGAGGTCTTTTTCTAAGTAACGGTCGTTGAGTTGGAGGAAGTCGAGGATATAGGGGTCTTTCAGCAATAAATCGGGAGAAATTTGCCGGGTTTTCCGCAGTTGGTCGAGGTCGTGGCGGATGGTGTCTTCTGGTTTGCGGGAAAGGGCGGTGCGTTCGTAAAGCATGGAGTCAATGCGTTCTTGCAGTTGGCGGACGCTCCAGCCTTTACCGTAGGTTTGAGTAAGTTGTTGGGCGAGGGTGCTGATGATTTGTTTGCCGTAGGTAGCGCGATCGCATTTGAGAATCTGCGTATAGATGCGGTGTCCGATATGCCAGTAGAGGAGGGTAAGTTCGGCATTAACCGTGCCAGCGACGCGCTGTTTTGCTGCATCGATTAAGGCTTTGACCTCGGCGAACAGTTCCTCGGTTGTGACTGGCTCAATCTCGCTCACGCAGCAGCCTCCTTTATGATGGGGTTTACCCCCGTCAGTGCCACATCATAGTCAATAGTCAATCTCACCCAATATACTCCTAAAAATTTAGCATATCTTCATTAAGTAGGTGGGGACAATTAAAGTTAATCGTGGAGATATACTTTGGTCATCCGATGCTGACATTTAGGACAGGAATAATCCGTGAGTTTTCTTCTCGGACGACGTTTTGATTCACCCTTCGGGGTAGACTGAGTTTGACTCGCTATCTCTGGGACTTGGGAAAATGCCGAGTTGAGCGCTGGAGTGCTGCCAATATCAATGGAGAGCCAGTCAAACGCCACGGCTGGATGATGGGTACACTGGACTTGGTTGTGCTGTTTTAGGTCGGCAGCGCTTAAAATCTTGAGATTGATTTATCGGGGCATGGCTTAAATTGGGCTGAAATTATATCTCATTGTTCAGACGATCCATCTAGTTTTCCCATCCAATTAGTTGAGGTTTTTACCTCATTTACTCCATAAAAAATGCTGGATACACAAAAGCAAATGCTGTCGAACTGGGAATAGGCGTTCCATCTAGTTCTTCAACCCTAACGGTTTCCAGTTCATTGTCCCAACGGGCGCGAATTTGCCGACCCTTGAAATCTACAACCTGTGTACCCACTTGCTTGAGTTCTTGGTGAGGAAACTGATGGCTGATACCAGAAAAGCGATTGTTTGGGGTTTGATTATCTGGTTCCCACACATAGCTAATAATGGCTTTCGGATGAAGCGTCAGCTCATCCTGATTGCGAACCGGAAACACAAGCTCGTTGTTGGTGTAGTACTCTCCATAGGGATAATTCATGTAGTCGCGGCTGTGACCAGTTTGAGTTGAGAGAATTTTACTGTCTGGATGCTTTGCCAGCCAGTCCCCAAGGGTGGTTTTCACCGCCGGAAGCCGTTCGAGGGAGCGGTTGACATTTAGCCCGACTACGCCAATCGTCCAGGGTTGGGAATAGAGGGTATCATCGGCACGATCGTACATCACTAAACAACTTTGATACAACTTACCGGATACACCGTAGGTGGTGTTCCCCCGCTCGAAGGCAACAATGGTGTCGCACAGCGGACAATAGGAAACTGTGAGATTAGTACCGCCGACTGTATCGTTGACAATTTCGTGCCAGTTCATAATCCCAAAGGGATAGGCTTTTGCTTCTCCATTGACGACGACACCAATGACTAATTCATCCTGGGAAAATGGTGTCGTTTCGGCAGTATCGAAGCGCGGATTGTCGATACTGGGAATGCCATCTTTGGGAGGTCCCCCATCGAGAAGTTGAGTTAAGTCAATGCGCGTATTTTTTTCTGGGTCAACGTTTTGCTTGCGGAGGTCGTCAAGTTCTTGGGTTTGGTCGTGAAAATGTTTGGTGAGGAAGAAGTAGCGCAGTTTAAAATCTTCTAATCCACCAGCTTCTAGAACCAATGTTCCTAAAAGTAAGGCAACCAGGGAGATACTACTGAGGGCTATTTTTATGGCTCTGTTCATGAAATGCTTCTCAACTCGTTGTTAAGTCTTGTCTTGGATAGAAACTAATAAGCTGTTATGCATTTAAACTGTGATAAGAGCATTACCCTTATTTTTCAGTTTCCGCCCCCAATTAATAACTAGCTTGTCTTCATTTAAAAGTTGATGCAACAAAGATTCTAACTCTTCAATGGATTCAAAAAGCCGATT
>NZ_JAVJTO010000081.1:0-78338 GCF_040220235.1 Coleofasciculus sp. B1-GNL1-01 | reverse complement strand
TTTTAGTGGAAAAAACAGGCAGGGATTGGCAATTTTAGAATAATTTTGTTTGATAAATTGGAATTTTTATATTCTTCTTTAAAAAGCTCAACTTTTAAGCGGCAAATTGACTTATAGAATTAGTTTGTGAGAAATGCGGGTGTAGAGACGTTGCATGCAACGTCTCTACAATCGGAACATAACTTCCCGTCAATCTTCCTGATCACTCTTGAGGAAATCACCCACGTACAATCGGATAAATTCTGCTGCTGCATCAGGATTGAGGCTATGAAGTGCTTCAGCAATCTGCACCACGGTTTCGGCTGAGGGATCTCGATTTTCGTGAAACCAGTGAAATACAACTGAACGATCAACCTTCATAGTTACGGCTAGCTTGTTTTGACTGATGCGGTTTGTCTCCAATGCTTGTCTGAGAGCTTTTCCCGCTTTTCCCATACCTCTAATCGTGTCAGAGGATGATCCGCAAGTAAATGTTGTTGGAACTCACAACATCTGCCAGAATGGATCGTAATGTTGTTGGTTCCAACAACATGGTTAGGTATAAAATCAATCAGGTGAACTCAAATGCAAGCGTACTTTGTACCGAATGAGAATCAATTACCCTCTGCTGAGGTTTCTATTCAGGCTTCTACTGATCCGGTTTCTCAGAAAGAATTGATCAAGGTGATGGTGATTGGTTCCCGTAAAGGGATCAACAGCATTATCAAAACGCTGCATCGCTTGCGGTTTGCGGAGGTGAGGGAATGGAGTCCACCAATTCCTTATGGTGCTTCGGGAGAAATGATGAGTCTATTGAGGCGACAGATCATGGTGGATTGAATCGTCGGTGTGATTCCCTGGCGCGATATAGCAGAAGGCAGAAGGTTTATTATTGATTAAATTGAGAGGTTATCGCTAACTATCATAGGGTACGGCATTGCCGTACCCCTACCCAATCAATTATCCCTGAGATGGGGTAGGGGCACGATACCATCGTGCCCTGATATAGATTCAGGTTAAAATCAGACGATAATCACCTCGGCTATCGTCTGTTATGCCAATCACACAAAGCGTTTGACAAACTTAGGGATCAGGAAGGCGATCGCACTAAGCGACTCCGTAGCCTGTGTAAGGACGTTTATAACTGGGATGTAAACCGAGAATAATATCCTCTTTGGGTATACCCATTTCTACCAAATCTTGTGCCAAATCAGCTTCGGTCATATTTCGCTGAATCCAAATTTTGTCATCTTTAATATCTATATGAATGAAACAGTTGTAAACTCTTTTTAGTCCATCCCAACCGATATCTAGAAGCTGATAGTGGTCATGTTCTGTGTCAAAAATGAGTTGACACTCTATTTCTGAATCTGAGCGGTTTGCATCTTCAGTCGTATGATTTTTTAATAGCTGGCGGACTAATGATCGATATTTTTCTAATTTTTCCATTCGCTAATTACCTCTTCAACAGGATCGTAAACAATTAATTTTACTTGATAAAGCTTAACTGCTTCTTTAACAAAAACCTCTTGAAAAAATGTTCCAAATGTATCAATAGGAACAGCCAGATAAAGTATTCTCTCTGATTCGGTCATTTGTAATGCCAAGCGATAGTTTAAGAATTGACCTAATGCGGCATGAAAATCTGTAATCACCGAAGTATTGAGAAAACTTTTTATTTCAACGGCTATTTTCCGTTCTGCTTTTTGAGCGGCAATGATTTTCTCTGCTGCTAAATCAACTTCCAACTTAACTCCCTCAATTTTGAGTTTTAGGGGATCTGCTGTAATCACCCAATCCTCTTTGAGGAGTGCTTGTTTTACAGAATTATGGAATAGGTCTTTAGCCGCCATGATTAGTTCTACAAACTCTCAGACTCTTTCTAGTGCAGTTCTCAAACGGCTTCCCAACTTAATCCTGTTGTCTACAATACAATTAAATTCTGCGTCAATGCCACTCATCCCTCATTTGCTGCTGATACTCCAAAGGATCTTGAGTTAATTGAATCACACCAGCATACTGGTTTAAATTAAAGTCTTGTTTTTGTTGTAATTGATAAGCCTCTAATAATTGCTCAATTTTCTGCCAGTCCTGATAATCAATCAACACCGCAACAGGACGCATCGCTTCATCAGTGACAATTTTTTTCTTAAAACTGAGCATAACAGTCCGCTTCATAACAACATCTAATGTTTCTATCGTAGCTCCAAAGCGAATCGCTGATGGTAGGAGTGTAGGGGTGCAGGAGTCGCTTCCCTTCAATCTTCCTGATCACTCTTGAGGAAATCACCCACGTACAATCGGATAAATTCTGCTGCTGCATCAGGATTGAGACTATGAAGTGCTTCAGCAATCTGCACCACGGTTTCGGCTGAGGGATCTCGATTTTCGTGAAACCAGTGAAATACAACTGAACGATCAACCTTCAAAGTTACGGCTAGCTTGTTTTGACTGATGCCGTATGTCTCCAATGCTTGTCTGAGAGCTTTTCCCGCTTTTCCCATACCTCTAATCGTGTCAGAGGATGATCCGCAAGTAAATGTTGTTGGAACTCACAACATCTGCCAGAATGGATCGTAACGTTGTTGGAACCAACAACATGGTTAGGTATAAAATCAATCAGGTGAACTCAAATGCAAGCGTACTTTGTGCCGAATGACAATCAATCGCCCTCTGCTGAGGTTTCTATTCAGGCTTCTACTGATCCGGTTTCTCAGAAAGAATTGATCAAGGTGATGGTGATTGGTTCCCGTAAAGGGATTAACAGCATTATCAAAACGCTGCATCGCTTACGGTTTGCGGAGGTGAGGGAATGGAGTCCACCGATTCCCTATGGTGCTTCGGGAGAAATGATGAGTCTGTTGAGGCGACAAATCATGGTGGATTGAATCTTGGGTGCGATTCCCTGGCGCGATCGCTTGGCTTCACAGGCTTTGGGGAGGGTAGGCGGAAGACGCGATCGCTTGGCGATTTCAGTTTTTGTTGAGAGATTATCACTAACTATCATAGGGTACGGCAATGCCGTACCCCTACCCAATCAATTATCCTGAGATGGGGTAGAGGCACGATACCATCATGCCCTGATATAGATTCAGGTTACAATCAGACGATAGATAATTTGTAGTGAGGACTTTAGTCCTCTGATCACAGGAACTTCTCTCGCCTACAACCAACAGGATTGTATCAAGTTATGTCTCTTGATTAAACGAATTCACCCGTCGCAAATCTAATGTCAACGGATACTCCGGACTCAATGATAAAGGTGGAATCGAAATTATTCCCGGTGTATGATCCTGGGGAATAAATCGTTCCAACATCCGTGACTCCGCTTCCCGGTGATTAACAGGAAATTTATCATAAACGATGCCATTGGGAGGATTAACATAATAGCGACATCCCCCAATTGACCGTTGTGTCCAGGTATCTACAATGTCAAAGACTAACGGGGAATGCGAATTAATCGAAGGATGCAATAAAGCTGCATATTCCCTGGCGCGGAAGCGTACCCCACCTACATAGTCTCCCGGTGTTTCGGTAGACTTTAACGGCACCGGATACCCATTACAAGTCACCTGATAACGGGAGGAAAAATTATCTCGATTGGAGGAATGTCCCATCGCTCCTCGCAATCTTACCTGTATCCGTTCCATAGAAGAATCCACATAACGAGCCGTTCCACCAGTACCCGTTTCTTCCCCTAAAACGTGCCAGGGTTCGATCGCGTGTCGTAATTCTAACTCTACGCCCTCTCGGTTAATCTCGCCATAGCGCGGGAACCGGAACTCAAAAAACGGCTCAAACCACTCCCATTGAAACGGATATCCCGCCTCCTGTAACTCACCGATGACCTGTCGCAAATCCTCACCAATGTAGTACGGTAACAGAAAGCGATCGTGCAACATCGTACCCCAGCGAATTAAGTTCTGGGTATAGGGATGCTCCCAAAACCACGCCACTAGCGCCCGAATCAGCAACATTTGGAGTAAACTCATTCTCATATTAGGAGGCATGGCAAACGCCCGAAATTCTAATAATCCCAACTGATTGCGGTAATTTTCTACCGGATATAGCTTATCAATACAGAAAGCGCTGCGGTGAGTATTCCCCGTTACATCAACTAAGAGATTTCGTAACAGTCGGTCTACTAATTCTGGCGCTACCTTCTCCCCCGGTTGTAACGTTTGAAAGGCAATCTCTAACTCATACAAACTCTCATGTCGCGCCTCATCCACACGGGGCGACTGGCTGGTGGGTCCGACAAATAATCCTGCAAACAAATAGGATAAACTGGGATGATTTTGCCAATAACTAATCAAACTCCTGAGTAAATCCGGACGCCGCAATAAGGGACTCTCTAAGGGCGTTTTGCCGCCAATCGTAATATGGGCACCACCACCCGTACTTACCCGCCGTCCATCTAAGGTATATTTTTCAGTTCCCAGACGACAAAGCCGCGCCTCTTCGTGCAGGGTTGTGGTAATTTCAACCAATTCTTGCCAATTTCCGGCTGGATGAATATTCGCCTCAATCACACCTGGATCAGGGGTAATTTGAAACCCTTCAATTCCCCCATTACCGGGAGGGGTATACCCTTCAATTAATACTGGAATTTTCACCTTTGCCGCTGTTTCTTCAATCGCAGTGATTAAATCTAAGAAACTTCGTGCCGAGGTTAAAGGAGGGAGAAAGATATGCAAAATTCCTTGCCTAGCTTCTACACCTAAGCCAATCCGAATCGTATTATCAGGCGAGTCAATAAATTCCGGACTGGGGCGGGCTGGATTCGCCTCCAAGGGGACAATTCCTTCCTGTACCAATTCTTCAGACCAATCGATGGAATTCAGGGGTAAACGGAACCCAGCCGGAGAGTCACCCACTAACAAATTTAGCCTCTCATCAGGGAATCGCCAATGACAGGTACTCCAATACAATTGCTCATCTTTTAATACAGGTAATATTGGTAAAACATACCCGCCGATGTTTCCTTCATCTTCATAAGCCGGAATAATACAGGTAGGATTAACACCTAGATGCGTCGCTAACGCCTGAATAAATATCTCCCCCTGTTTTGCTGTATGTCCATAATCCTTTCCTTCTTCTGCATACCACTCTCGATTCTGCCAAATCGGAGTACCATCACTGCGCCAGTAGCATCCTAATGCCCACCGAGGTAAAATCTCACCCGGATACCATTTTCCTAACCCATAATGCAGTAATCCTCCTCCCTTAGAAAACCGGGCTTCTAAGCGTTTGAGTAACTGTCCAGCAATTTTGCGTTTCTCCTCACCGAGGGCGGCAATTTGCCATTGGGGAGATTCAAAGTCATCAATGGAGACAAAAGTGGGTTCACCTCCCATGGTTAAGCCCACACCTGCACGGTGTAGCCTTTCGTCCACCGCTTTGCCTAAGCGATCAATTTGTTGCCATTGGGTTTCTGTATAGGGTTTACTGGGGCTGGCGATGTTCTCATGGCGCGACACCTTCACCGCAAACTCCAATCGAGACGGGCAGGGTTCACTTGTACCCCTCACCGGAGACGCCGCCTCTGGGTTGGGAGTACAGACGAGGGGAATATGTCCTTCCGCCGCTAAGTACCCGGATGTGGGATCTAAACCAATCCAGCCAGCGCCGGGAAGATAGACTTCTGCCCAAGCATGAAAATCGGCACAATCGGCTTCGATGCCTGGGGGTCCATCAACAGGGGGATTGTCTGCTTTGAGTTGAATCAGATAGCCGGAAACAAATCGCGCCGCTAAACCATAATGTCGCAAGATTTGCACCAGTAACCAGGCGGTATCGCGACAAGAACCGACTTTTTTGGTCAGGGTTTCTTCGCAGGATTGAATCCCAGTTTCTAACCGGATAGTATGAGTAATATCTTGGGCAAGCTGTTGATTAATTGCCCCTAAAAATCCGGTAATGTAGATATCATTTTTTCGATTTTCTTCTACCCAACCAGATAAAAGTTTTCCTGATTCGCTGATATCTAGGAAGGGACTCAGTTCTTTTTGGAGGTGGGGATCATAGTTAAAGGGATAGCGTTCAGCATACTGTTCAACTAAGAAATTGAAGGGATTAATCGGTTGCAGTTGGGCAATAATATCGACTTCAATCGCGAGAGTATCGGTAGGCTTGGGGAAATTCAAGCGGACTAGGCGGTTCCCGTAGGGATCATTTTGCCAGGTTAAACTATGCTCTTGAGGCTGGATGGTTAGAGAATAACTTTGAATGGGTGTGCGACAGTGAGGGGATGGATGTAATCCTAGGGTGTGAGGACCAAGAATAACGGGGCGCTGGAAGTGATAAGCAAGTTGATGATTTAGGCTAACTTTAATCGGCATTGGTCATCCTTTTATCTTATGTCATTTGTCATTTGTCATTTGTCATTTGTCATTTGTCATTCGTTATGCCTGTTGCCTCATCCCAACCGTCAACATTAGTTTTGTCCGACTACTTATGTTAAGGCGTAGGTTGGATTAGAGTTTGGAAGCAAACCAGATTTTGTTGGGTTGAGCGAAGTCGAAATCCAACCTACACAATGGCAAGATCTGAGTTAAATCCAACCGACTGGATTGACACACCTAAAATGGTGGATTAGCTTTGTCGATTTTATGGGCGCACGCTATGCGCCCCTACGGTTTCTGAATGGAAGTTGTAGGTTGGGTTGACGCAAGGAAACCCAACGAAATCTAATCCACCGAATTAGCTATGCTACACCACGATGACTTGACAATCGATGGTGTACCTTGTTCGAGTTTCTTCGATCGCAGTTAATTTAGCTGATGTCCGCAACTTGAACAAAAGCGATCGCTAGGCGTCAGGGATGAGCCGCATTGAGGGCAAAACCGTTTGCTGCTTTGGGCTGAAGATGATGATGACATTGGTGATCCCATCCGCATCTCCATATTGCCCATCCGCATTTCCATGGGGTTCATGTTCATTTGCATGTCTCCCATATTCATCGGCTTCATCGGTTCCATGGGTTTCATTGGTTCCATCGGCTGCATCGGTTCCATTGAAGGCATGGATGAAGCGGGTGTGCTATCGACTTGTTGCACTTGCATTTGTTGGGAACTACCCATAGAGGGAGTTCCACTGATCACACTCATGCTGCTTCCTTGCACTTGGATGAAATGGTCACCTTGCGCTGTCGAAATCTTTAACACCACACCGTTAGGCGTGCGGTATATCTCCGGCGGTGATGTCCAGTTTCCCGTTTGAAACCCGTTACTGGCTTGTTGCTGCTGTCCGGGACTTCCACTGAGGGTGGTGACAACGGTTTGTGTTCCTTGATTATCGAGGTAAACTCTTTGGCCCGTGCCTATCTCGCATACGTAAGCCATAACAACCTCTCCAATAAAATTCTCCTTATATCATTATTCCGGGGAACGGCATCATTGGTGAAATATCTTAACAATTGTGTTAGATCGAGTTCTCTCACTCAGTCATCAGGGGTGAGGATTGTCCTTTGTCCTTTGTCCTTTGTCCTTTGTCCTTTGTCCTTTGTCCTTTGTCCTTTGTCATTCGTCCTTTGCTTCCTCATCTTCCCCATCTCCCTCATCTCCCTCATCTCCCTCATCTCCCCCATCTCCCTCATCTCCCCTCCTCAAGGCGCGTCTTTCAGCAGAACCGTTAGGCGTTTCTGGGAAACCTCCCCGTGTAATTCCACTGTTGAGGTAGTGCGATCGGCGAAAATTGGCTTCTGGGTTCCCAGCATTTCCAGAATCATCTGGAAGTTCTTGGCATCTAAATCAGCGGTGCGTTCTTGTTCACCATCAGCATAAGTAAACCAAAAGTGACCTTGGTTTTCCAGAGATTTCCACAATGCCTGATAGCTGGTAATTCGTTTCATCCCACCTGCTTCATATCATGTCCGGTTGAATACTTACACGTTGGTACTGCCCAAGGCAGATGGCAGATGGCTCCAGGATTCCAAGATAAATGAGGGAATGAGGGAATGAGGGAATCTCTCTTTAATGCTTGCACTTAATCGGGGCGGGTTTAGTGGCATCTGGGAGAGGTTAAAAATGATAGTTGTATAGCACTACGAGGATACGTTAGCACATCAGTTGATCCCAAGAGGGAACAGGGAACAGCTCGACTTACCTCGACTCCGCTCGGTAACACGTTCGGTGTGTCACAGGGAACAGGGAACAGGGAAAAATGTCCTAACCTGTCTTGGTACTGCTATAAAACTCGCCCCTTCACAACACTTTCCTTTTTTCACCTCCCCCATCTTGCCTATCTCTGTTCCAATTATGCCCATGCTCCAGTCTGGATATCATTGTCGGGCCAATGTACGGCAACAGCAGATGTGGAGTGATCGCCGAAAATCGGCTTCTCTGTATCTAAGATATCGAGCATGATTCGGAAATTGTCTGCATCTAAATCTTCTGTGCGTTCTCTGTCGCCATCAAAATAGGTAAACCAAAAGTGACCTTTATTATCCAGGGGTCTCCACAGTGCCTGATAACTGGTAATCCGTCTCATTTGCATTTCAGGTTTTTTCATATCTGGCTGACTTTGAGTGCTTTTACTTTCCATCGTTGACAGATGCCCCTGTTGCGTTTTAGTTCTAATTATGTACTTATGTTTCGATTTTACGCTAAAGTACCCTGAAACGGAATCACCTAAATCTACCCCTACTTTCCCCCTATTCCAGACGCTTCAACAACATGTTTGAAAAACTGCTCTCCTCGTGCTCCCCTCTCTCAAGCTTCCCCAATAGCTGATACCAAGTTGCAGTCTAACGTAGAATCTGTCATGCTGAGCAGAACGCAGTGAAACGGAGTGACGCGAAGCATCTATCCAGATTCTTCGCTTCGCTCAGAATGACATGATAGAACGCAACTCGGTATGAGGAGGCGATTGAAATCGCGGAACCACACAAACAAAGCTATGGGAAGGGCGCATCGCTATGCGCCCCTACGTGTCGGATTTATGTTGATGAATTACGCCCCGTACTTGCGTAATCGTCCCGCATGTGCCAACGCTAACCCGATCAACTGCACTCCAGGACGCAATCCTAACATCCCCCGCCCACAAGCATATTCATCAAATGGGGAAGGCATCGGTTTCCTTAAACGTTAGCAGTGGATGTTGTCGCGGATGTAGCGGATGTTCACCGGGAGTGTCCAACCTTAGTTTATTTTATCTGCGATCGCGTACCGTTTCCATCTCCTTTCTGATTCAATGTTTAAAGTGCCTGGATATGGAAATTTTCCAAGATGACTTGAAACCCTTCCCATTCCGGTGACGCACACATTATCCCTACTTGCACGGTTTCTGCTGCTGTTAAATACGCCAATCTGATCATCCTATAGTGTTCGCCAGAACGAAAATATTTCACCCCTTTTCGGCTCACCAACACCAACATTGTAGAGACGTTGCATGCAACGTCTCTACAATCGGGGCAGAGAAAAGGTTGATGCTAGCGGATTGGATATCCGCACCTATCACATTTCCGTATCCGTTTTTTAATTTATCTTCAGTCTCTTTTCTGACGATTATTAACGTTTTTTTTCTTCATAAGTAAACCTAGACTGAGTAAGGATAAACCCGCTAAGGTGCTGGGTTCTGGAACACTTTGAGGGGGGAGTTCGAGGGGATCAATCGTAGTGAAATTGATGTCACCTGTATAATCATAACTGTAAAACGATTCAGGTCCATAGCATTCAGTGGTAACTGGATATGGAGGATAGTATACAGTGCTACACCAGTAATCATCTACATCTATTTCCTGGGAAAACTGCTCCCCATCAATAAAAAGATTGTTATAGGCCGTATATTCTCCCGAATACTCTTGGTGTCCAGAAGAGCCACCATAATCATAAGAAGTAATGTTAGTTGGTAATTCTAGTTCTAGACCTACTAATTCACCTGAATTAAACGTAAAAATAGGATCACTGATTAAACTATTACTCGTCCAATTTCCATTCCCTCCACCCAAATCGATTTCCCTGTATGGATAATACCACAATCCATCATAAGTAAAATCAAAATATAGATTAGTTGTTGCTGCTTTTAACTCCTCTAAACTAATTTCTTTTGTGTCAACACCTGCTAATAATTTTTGAATGGCACTGAGATTATCATTGACGACCTCAAACGATAACGATCCTCCGCCAAAATATTCATCTTCAAATACAAATTCAAACTCGGCATAATCATAAAACTCGGCGGCTTGTGCTGGTTTAGCCTCTAATGCTAAACATCCCAAAACTGCACCAGCGGTTATTGCTGCTATTTTTTGAGGAAGGTTAACCATATCGACAATACACTCCGTCCTAGCCGTTTACTTGCTGGAATTTTCCCTATAGGTATATATTACCGCCAACTCAAACATAAAATTTTGATAAAGTTTAATCTTCACATGGTTTTCATATCGGCACAAATTAAACAAGCTTATCAAGTTTAAGAAATATTAATTTTTATGAGTAAGTGAAAACTATCGATTTGACCAGAAAAACAGCTATAATTCGTTAGCTTCTGACTAATGTCCTGAAAATTATTTACAAAATTTAAATAAATACTCTTCATATACCTGCCAGATTTCGTCGGACAGATAATTGAATTTAATACTTGTTCCAATAGAAGTAGAAGTCTTAGCTTCATACAATCTTTATAAAAGAAAATGCTGCTCCGCCCTGCTGTTTCCCTCTTTCTCACTTTGAAGGGCGCATTGCTATGCCGAGGGCGTATCGCTATGGGAAGGGCGCATCGCTATGCGCCCCTACGTGTCGGATTTATGTTGATGAATTACGCCCCGTACTTGCGTAATCGTCCCGCATGTGCCAACGCTAACCCGATCAACTGCACTCCAGGACGCAATCCTAACGTCCCCCGCCCACAAGCATATTCATCAAATGTTGCGACATCATCCACTTTGGCATATTTACTATGAATCATTACGGGCACAGGATGCCAACTGTGTTGTCCCATTACCGCCGGGGTGGAATGATCCGCACTCACGACTATAACATCGGGATTGAGTCCAGTAACCAACGGCAAAAGCTGATCTACTTCTTCAATGACTTTTACCTTACCCTCGAAGTTACTATCTTCTCCCTTACTATCAGAATGTTTAACATGGAGGAAATAGAAGTTGTACTTCTCCCCATAGACATCTTGTAGCACTTGAAACCGTTGCTTCATGCCGCCGGGACGCGGCACAACATCCATGCCGATTAAGCGACTCACGCCGCGATACATGGGATAATCAGCCACACAAACCCCATCAAGTTTAAAGCGATCGCGGATAGCGGGCAAGGGTTGATATTTCTCAAACCCGCGCATTAAAATCCCAGTAGCTTGGTCTTCATCGGCTAAAACCTGCTGTACCTGATCAATAAACGATCGCACTAATTCGGCGGTTTTCTTGGAGTCTTCTGATTCAGGTGTCGGATCTTTAGCCGGAACCCCTGTGGTTTGCGGATCAGTATCCGGTAAATTTCCTCCTAATCCCTGACCTCGCAACACAAATACCGCCCGGTGTTCGCTGACGGTTTCAAAGAAATAGTCCCCTTCAACATCCAAGCTAACCTTGTCCCGAATCTTTTCACAAAGACGACGATTCACATCAGTGGCAATTCGACCCGCCCGTCTATCGGAAACATTACCCTGTTTATCAATCGTGGCAAAATTAACCCGCGCTGCGATATCATTTTCCTTCAGGTCAAACTCGATTCCCAATGCCGATAAAACACCGCGACCCACATTATATTTCAGGGGATCATAACCAAATAAAGACAAATGACCCGGACCACTACCGGGTGTAATTCCTGGACCAACAATTTCCAATAGACCACAACTGGATTCGTTTGCTAATTGGTCTAAATTCGGTGTCTGGGCGACTTGTAATTCTGTCCCACCTTTGTCTGGATCAGACAATCCGCCCACCCCATCTAGAATTAAATAGACAATCTTGCCACCTTGTTGCCAAGCTAAGTCTTCCCAAACTGTACTAATATCCATAATAATTTGTTCCCCTTAGGCGTCCCTCACTGGCATTGTTAACTGAATTCAGCGAAACAGGCAATTCAACTTAAGGTAGAAACATGATTGAATGTTGAATTTTAAAGTCTTTGCTGTTCCCTGTTCCCCAATTACTTAGACCAACGCTTTAGGAGTTTTTTCCTGATTTACCCTCTACCTTAAGGTAGATATTATGTTTTTCTCTGGGTAGAAGTCAAACGAACTGATCACAGGTAAGCTTCTTTTAGCTAAATCTAGTGAATCGTGCCATTTTCTTCCAAATTTGGTAGCTAAGGATACCCGGAAGCCTTAATCGCACGTTTTTAAATGATTTCTTTACTCAGAAGGTATACGTGTGAATAGTTTCGCTTTCAGACAAACTTGTTCTTTAGTCACTACTGTCGCGTTGATGATAGTGTCGAGTATATTATCAGTTCGAGCGGAAACGGCAGAATCCTCTCCTCACCAGGGAATGGATTCACCTTATCCGTGGCAAAATGTTTCAACCAGTGCGGAGAGTTTAAAATCTCCTGGACGTGCAATTTCTCTCGATCAGAAGCGATTCCCAAGCACTCCTCTAGAACTCAACCCAACTCCCGATACAGGCGATAGACTCCCCGCGACTCCTCCGCCAAACCTAGCTCAACAAACCGTACCTCCACCGGATGCTCCGACGGAACCCTTGGACATTGATACAACAGATGTATCGCCAGGTAGAACAACTCGTTCAGGTTCTAGCTATATCGGAATTGGCGGTAATATCGGAGTGGGAGATGGTGATACGGCGCTGGGTGAAGGAAGCTTCGCTGTCTTCAGCAAAATTGGCTTAACTAGCAATGTATCGGTTCGTCCATCAGTGCTTATCGAAGATAATCCGACAATTTTGCTACCTGTAACCCTCGACTTTACCCCTGCTGTCACCGACGTGACTGTCGATGTAACCGACGACTTGGGCGCTAGAGTCTCTCCTTATGTTGGCGCTGGAATCGCTATCTCTACAGGAGATGACAGTTCAGTGGATTTGTTGGCTACGGGAGGTGTGGATGTACCGTTGACGACTCAAGTGACAGCAACGGCTTCCCTCAGCGCCTCCCTGTTTGATGATCCCGCGATCGGACTGTTGGTGGGAGTCGGTTATAACTTCCAATAATTGTCAGGGTTGATGGTTCATAGTTCATCGCTATCAACCATCAACGATGAACCATGAATATCCTTTTCTTATCTAACTTTGTGATCTAGTTAACATTGGTTTGTCCGGGAATCTTTTCTAATCTAAATCTAAAGAGTGATGAATTCAAAAATAAATTGAATTACAGTTCCTCTGTGGGTAATCAGAGGAGGCTTGATCATGGCGTCAGACTATGAAACTCAAGACGCAACAGAGACATTAACGATAGAAGGACTCAGTGCGATCGCACTCGCACCAATTGTACTTCCCGCCGCCGCGATACTGGAACAGCCGTTAGCTAAAGCTGCACTTAAAGAAAGCATTGCTTTTTCCCAACGCTGTCAGGAAGCCGTAGCCCAAGCCAGAGAACGCCTCGATGATGCGATGGCGGAAATTCAGGCGGATTTAGGGGAACAACAGCAAGCAGAAGCCAATGGGAAAGCCCAACCCACCTATGTTCCTCATACAAAAGCCCAAGCATTTACTGAGGTCATGGATTCAATGGATGACCTTAATGAACAAGTGAAACGGTTAACCAATGGAGTAGCCGATTTACAGGTGTTTTTATCCATAGGATTTGGCGCGTTGGCGGTACGACAGTTACTGACCAAAGGATTACAACTAGATGAGGTTCCTTGGATTACGTTTGCTTGGTATTCCTTTGATAGCTTTGTGAAACTCCATGACCGAGATAAATCGCCATTACCTCCAGGAAAGGAGAAGGCTAGGGAGAAAGCTAGGATGATGGCGGATGAAGCATAAAAATGTAGGGGCGGGTAGGAAGCTGGGGAAGCTGGGGGAGATGGGGGAGATGAGGGAGATGAGGGAGATGAGGGAGATGAGGGAGATGGGGAAGATGAGGGAGATGAGAACAGTCATGGTAGAAACGTACCATGGTGTATCTGTGTGTAGGGGCGGGTTTAGGGACTAATATTGATGGTTTTCCTTAGAGTGGCTGCAAAACCCGCCCTGACCAAATGACGAATGATATCATATCCTAACGATTACCCATAATTAGGACAGACGCTCCAGACACGGATAAATTTTTATGAGGGGTGTTTGACCGGACATGATATGACGAATGACGAATGACCAATGACCAATGACCAATGACCAATGACCAATGACCAATGACCAATGACCAACCACATTCAAGCCATTCATACTCGTGTAAAGGGGAGGGCAAGATATAAAGTTAATCCTCTTTACCGTTCGCCATCCCTGAAGAAATACCTAGAACGCCAACTCTCGGATCGGGCGGGAATTCAGCAAGTTTCGGCTAGCGCCCTAACCGGAAATCTTCTGGTTTTATTTAATCCTGATCAACGTCACCATCAAATCGCCTCGTTGATCGAAGACGCGGTATTAGAGTATGAAAAAAAACCGCAACCTGAATCCAAACCCCCTCAAGCCCAACCGGAAACAAAACCAGCGGTTGAACCCAGTGAAGATCAACCAGCCAAAGACTGGCATTTGATGGATAGTGAGGCAGTCTTAGCAGCGTGGAATACCTCAAAAGAGTCCGGATTATCGCCAGATCAAGCGGAAACAAACCTGAACAATTATGGCACAAACACCCTAGCTGAATCCGAGTCTCGTTCTGATTGGGAAATCTTAAGCGAACAGTTTAACTCCTTACCAGTCGCTTTACTCGGTGCAGCCGCAGGTATTTCGCTGTTAACGGGCGGATTTGCCGATATGTTGGCGATTGTGGGTGTGATTGGCGTGAATGCGGCGATTGGCTACACCACAGAAAGTCAGTCGGAAAAAATCATTCGTTCTCTCAAAGGCGATCGCGACTTATCCGCCTTGGTGATCCGAGAAGATAAACAGCAAGAAATTAATGCCGATACTCTTGTTCCCGGTGATATTTTAGTCTTGCAAGCGAGTAATTATGTTGCGGCTGATGCCCGATTAATTGCAGCCGATAATTTGCAAATTGATGAGTCGGCTTTAACGGGTGAAAGTCTGCCCGTTCACAAAACCACAAAACCCCTAGAAAGTCAAGACATTCCCTTAGCTGAACGGGAAAATATGGCGTACAAAGGGACATTTATCACCGCCGGGAATGGATTAGCAGTGGTTGTCGCCACGGGACAATTTACCGAAATCGGCAAAATTCAGAAAATGGTGGGGGAAACTACTGCAACCGAAACCCCTCTGCAAAAACAACTAGATGAGGTGGGATCTCAATTGGTAATGCTAGGAGGCGGAATTTGTACCCTGGTATTTGGTTTAGGATTGTTGCGAGGGTATGGTTTATTACCGATGCTGAAAACCTCCATATCCCTAGCTGTGGCGTCTGTTCCCGAAGGACTCCCAACCATTGCCACCACCACATTGGCATTGGGAATTCAGGATATGAAAGAGCATAACATCCTGATTCGCGGTTTGGATGCAGTCGAAGCATTGGGTTCAGTGCAAACGGTTTGCTTAGATAAAACGGGCACTATTACTCAGAATAAGATGATCGTGGCAGAAGTGCATACGGCGATGGGGATTATTAGCCGATCTGAAGATCACTTTGTCACCGAAGATGATCAACCGATTAATCCCCAAGATTATCCAGAACTGTTCAAACTGATTCAGGTATCGATACTCTGTAGTGAGAGTGAGGTAAATCGAACTGAAAACGGCGACTATGAGGTAAAAGGATCTGCCACAGAAAACGCCCTGATTTATATGGCAATTCAGTTTGGAAGTGATGCGATCGCACTGCGACAGGACTATCCTTTAGTAACCATGAATCCCCGCAGTGAAGGGCGGAATCTGATGAGTACGGTTCACAAAACTGAGGAACCTCACAAATTTGTCGCCGTGAAAGGGAGTCCGGCTGAAGTCTTAGAACGCTGCAATTCTTGGATGAAAAATGGGAAAATTCTCCCTTTAAGTGACGAGGATAAACAAGCATTAGAACTAGAAAATGAGAAAATGGCGGGTAAAGCGCTACGAGTCTTAGGAGTGGCGTACACCACCCTAGAAAATCCCGACGAAGACGCAGAAACTGACCTCATTTGGTTGGGACTTACGGGAATGGCAGATCCGATCCGCGAAGGGGTTCCCCAGTTAATGGAGGGGTTCCATCAAGCGGGAATAAATACGGTAATGATTACCGGGGATCAAAGTCCCACCGCTTATGCGATCGCCAAAACCTTAAATCTGAGTCGCGATCAGCAATTAGAAATCCTGGATTCCTCTGATCTTGCCCATTTTGATCCCGAAAAGATGCAAGCTTTATTTGATAAAGTCGATGTCTTTGCCCGAATTAGTCCAGCCGATAAATTGCAAATTGTCCAAGCCTTACAAGCATCGGGACAAGTTGTGGCAATGACGGGGGATGGAATTAACGATACTCCCGCATTAAAGGCGGCGAATGTAGGAGTTGCCATGGGTTCCGGCGGCGGTGAGGTGGTTCACGAGGTTGCGGATGTAGTCATCGAAGATGACAACCTACAAACCCTAATTAATGCCGTGAGTCAGGGACGCACGATCTACAACAATATTAGAAAATCCGTGCATTTTCTCCTCTCCACGAACCTAAGTGAAATTATGGTGACGACGATGGCGACAGCGATGGGATTAGGAGAACCGTTAAATGCCATGCAACTGTTGTGGTTAAATTTAGTTAGTGATATTTTCCCTGGACTTGCCTTAGCATTAGAACCGCCTGAACCGAATGTTTTAGAATCATCCCCTCGTGATCCGAAAGAACCGATTATCAAGGAATCAGATTTTGCCCGAATTGCTTCGGAATCGGCGGCAATTTCCCTGAGTGCGATGACGGCTTATAGTTATGGTCTTTTAAGATATGGTATGGGACAACGGGCAAGTACAATTATTTTTATGAGTCTAACCATGGCACAAATTTTACACACCCTAAGTTGTCGTTCGGAAAGCCACAGTATTTTTGATTTCGATCAAGATCCTTTGCCACACAATCCTTACATGGATGGGGCAATTATTGGTTCTTTTGCCATTCAACTTTTACCGACAATGGTTCCAGGGTTAAGAACCTTGTTAAATCTGGCGTCAGTGGATGTTCTAGATTGTGTGGTAATTGGGAGTAGTGCTTTAGTTCCTTTGCTGGTGAATGAAAGCACCAAGAAGCAAAATTTTGATCTGAAAGTGTCACAGCAGGAGGCGTAATTTGTTATTTGTCATTCGTCATTCGTCCTTTGTCATTCGTCCTTTGTTGAAAACTTCTTGCACTCTGTCAGGGCGGGTTTAGGGACATCAGGGTCAAAATCAAATGTTAACGGTAAAACCCGCCCCTACAAATCCCTAATCTTCCCCATCTCCCTCATCTTCCCTGTTCCCTGTTCCCTGTTCCCTGTTCCCTGTTCCCAATTTAAGGAGAAAGAATATGAAAAAAGACTTCATGTTCACATCCGAATCCGTGACCCCAGGACATCCGGATAAACTGTGCGATCGCATCAGTGATGCTATTGTAGATCGTTTATTGCAGCAAGATCCTTATGCTAGGGTCATTACCGAATGCGCTGTATCTACCGGAATTGTCTTTCTCGCTGCCCGATTTGAACCCAATGCCAATGTTGATTTCACCAATATTGCCCGAAAAGTTATTGCTGAAGTGGGGTATGACCGACCGGATTTTAATAGCAAAACCTGTAGTATTTTAACCAGTCTAGAAGAATTACCCCCTGACAAAATCCATAATTTTGACGAAAAAAAGCTATCGGATGCAGAAATAGAAGAAATCCCAGTTAAAAATCAAGTGACTGTCTTTGGATTTGCCTGTAATCAAACCCCAGCTTTGATGCCCTTACCGATATGGTTTGCCCATAAACTAGCACGACAATTAGATATTGCCCGACGCGATAAAACACTGCCCTATCTCGCCCCCGATGGCAAAACTCAGGTTGGAGTTGAATATAAAAATCGTCAACCGACTCGCATTCATAGCCTGACGATTATTGCTAGTCAAAATACTGAGAAAAAACCTAATCTCCAGCAACTGCGCCATGATATTCAGGAGGCGGTGATTCAGCCTGCGTTAAACGACGAAGCGATTCACCCGGATGAAAACAGTCGCATCTTCGTGAATCCCGATGGCTTGGTGATTGGCGGCGGTCCCTCACTGCATTCCGGATTGACGGGACGGAAAAACGCGATCGATACTTATGGCGAATATTCTAAACATAGTGGTGCAGCATTAAGTGGAAAAGATCCGATTCGGATTGATAGAATCGGCGCGTATGCTGCGCGATATGCGGCGAAAAATGTGGTGGCGGCAAATTTAGCCGATGAATGTGAGGTGCAATTGAGTTATACGATTGGACTTTCTCGACCGGTGAGTGTTGAAGTGGAAACCTTTGGTACAGGTAAAGTTGATGAACAGGAAATTATTACCCGTTTAAAGGATAATTTTGATTTTCGTCTGGCGGGAATTATTCGCCACTTTAATTTAAGATTTCTGCCGTCGTTGACTAAGGGAGGATTTTATCAAAAGTTGGCGGCTTATGGTCATGTGGGCAGGATGGATCTGGAATTACCATGGGAAAAGACTGATAAGGCTGAGGTTTTGAAGGGGTGAGAAATGACACAGTTTAAAATTCCCTAAAAACATTGTAGAGACGTTGCATGCAACGTCTCTACAATCAGGGAAAAAGGGTTATAAAATGCAGAAGTTTGTCAGTACCCAGACAGGTTAGGACATTCTGTACTGTTCCCTGTTCCCTGTTCCCTCCCCTCACCACAAGACTTATTCAACAAGCCCTCATTACAAAATCGTCCCCTGCAAACCAATCAGCAATCCACTCACCATCATGGCAGGCGTGCTAATGGGCATGGAGTTCAGAGTCGGTGTCGCCGTTGGTTTATTGAAATACTCATAAACCGTGCGGGAAAGGTTGCGAATTAACTCCGAGGCGCTAGCATCATTGTGGGGACGTTTTACTAAGGTGACGATGAGATAGCGTTTGCCTGTAGGCATATCCACAATACCTACATCTCCCAATACTGAACCAATATCCCCCGTTTTATGGGCAACCGCCGCCCCTGTACCTAATCCTTGAGGAATCAGAGAATTATTCACAGTACGCTGCATGATATCCAACAACCGATCGCGCGATCGCAGACTCAATAATTCTCCTTGATTCACTTTATACAGCAAGTTTGCCATATCTCTGGCATTAGTTGTATTTGTTCCTTCTAAATCCGGTAAGGGGTTATTGATTGCCGTTGCGGTTAATCCCCAGGATAGGAACCGTTGATTAACGGCTTGGATACCGCCGAGGCGATGAATAATCATATTGGTGGCGGTATTATCACTAATCGTGATCATCTTGGTTGCCACTTCCAAGGCACTATACTGCGTCCCCGGTTTTTGATATTGCATGTCCCCTGAACCTTTGGCGATCATTTCCGGTTCCATGGTTAGGGGTTCATCTAAGCGAATTTTACCCGCATCGACATCTTGAAAGAATGCCACCAGAATCGGGACTTTAATCGTGCTGGCGGCGGGAAAAATGGAGTGACTTTCCCAGTCTAAGTAGGCACCAGTATCCAAATCCACGACAAAAACACCGGGTTGCAATTTCGGATTTTTGGCGACTAAGGTTTGGACTTGGGCTTTCAGAGGGGAGATTTCTTGGCGCAATGGGAGTATTGGGGTAATGCTTTGATTCGTCGGGCTTTCTTGAGGATTTTCCTGCGCCGCCTCACTGGAGCGCATCGACATTTTGCTGGTGGGATCTAATACTGATAATAGAGTGCCTGCGATCGCGCCAATGCCCACGCCGAGAATCAGGAGACGGATAACGTGAATCCATATACCCGCCGAGCGCTTTTTGGAACGCCGACTGCGCCGGGATTTCCCTGTCTGGGCGGGTTGAGAACGAGACAATTGACGCTTCGGTTTCGCCTCGGATTGAGTGGGAACCGTTGAACGCCGCGTTTGCCGACGGGGGCTATTGTCTCGACGTGGGTTCAAGGGTTGGGATAAGGGGGTTGCAGCCGGAGGGCGATGATTTCGACTCCGATTCCCCAGAGGCGTTTCTCTGATGGGTATCCCGTTAATCGTCCGCAGTTTGGGTAGTTTAAGATTTGGGTAAATCGAGGGTTCACTGAGATACCCGCTAGAACGGTTTAGGGGTATGGGTTTGGGGCGACTGGGATTGGAGGAATTAGGCTGAACCGCACGCAGTTGAACGGGGCGCAGACGACGTGGTGAGGGAGAAGAGGAGGGAGGATCAAGATCCTGAGTTTGTCGAGGGCGACGTTGACGAGAAAGCCGACGAGAACGATAGATTCCTCGTGGTTTGGACTCGTTGCGATCGGGTTTATACGGATTGCCCCTAGACATTGCCACTGAACATACCTCCAACACAACTGACGTCTAAATCTCTAATCTTCAAGCCACCATCAATCCTTTCCTGACGATGTGAACCTGGCTATTTTCCCAATTTATCGACTGAAAGTCTATAGTCTAATACAGCCGCTAGGATTCTGAATCATCCGGTTCTGACCTCGGCATAAATTGTACCGCCCATTCTGTCTGACGGAGAATCCCTCTGAGCATGGCGACTTCTTCTGGGGTAAGCATAGCTCGGTAGTATAGGCGTCTGAACTTTTCCATGCGGGATGTCGCGGTATGGGGATGTAGGTAGCCAATCTTTAATAGTACGGCTTCTAGGTGTTGGAAGTAAGCCTCGATTGCATCTAAGGAAGCGGTGGTATGTAGAGACGTACCATGGTGCGTCTGGGGAGCCTGTAGAGACGTGCCATGGCGCGTCTGGGGAGATGGGGAGGCGAGTTGAGACAGTTCATAACAGCAAACGGCTACAGCCTGAGCTAAATTTAACGAGGGATACTCTGGATTGGCTGGGATACAGACAAATCGCTGGGCATAGTTGAGTTCATCATTACTCAACCCCCGATCTTCAGGTCCAAAAATCAGGGCAGAGGTGATATTCTCCGCCAATAACCAGGGTAATGCTAAGCGTGGCGGTTCTAGAGTCGTCGGCAAATGACGAGTACGGGCAGTGGTTGCGATCGCGCGTTGACATCCTTGTAACGCTTCCGGTAACGTTGCCACCTGTTGGGCTGATTCTAAAACATCGACACCATGAACCGCCATCTGCCGCGCTTCTGATGCCCTTGGATTACAATGGGGATTGACCAGCCATAACTGGTGCAACCCCATATTTTTCATCACCCGAGCAACTGAGCCTACGTTTAAAGCACCTGCGGGTTCAACTAAGATAATTCGTACATTCGCTAACGTCATGCCTTGTCTGCGGACAGATAGTCTGCTAATTTACTGCCTTTGTTCTTATTCTCGGATATATATCGCACTTTTCGAGACGAATAGAGCCGCTTCTCCACCCCTTCCGTTGCCTGTCTTCAGAACGATGGTTAGAAATTTGGAATTGTCCTACACTAAAAAATAGGTAGACATAAACTCAACGCTGTTAGGTTTTGTAATCACGATGTCAATCCCGACCAAGCCTCAATGACCCCAGACAAATAACCAGCCTCACGCACGAATACGGCTCCGCGAAAATCGGTCGTATTTTAGCAGAAAAAGTTTTATCTGAAAGAAAATTACTCGATACATTATGCACGGCTGTACTAGGTATTTATGTCCCTGTATATTAGTCAACGCTGATCACCTGACCGACCCGATTGAACTCGGGTCACTTGAGAGAGCTTGATCAACCCTACCTGACCGGGTTTATTCTACTTTCACTTTATAAAGTCTTCATCATAGAAACAAAAAGTCTTTATGAAGTTTTAGTGAATTGCCCTCAATCCCCCCTGTCATTTTCCAATTATTGTTCTATCTATAGATATAGAGGGTGTAATTTCCATACGTTACCCTAGAAACAGGAGCGAAACTTGTTTATCTCATTTGGTTGGAAAAGAATAAGGAATCAACTATCGCTACACGACTCTCTACCCTGACCACCCCGCTGAAAACAAAAAGCAAAACACTGTAATTTCGCAAAATAGTCTCGGAGATTTAATCATGCCACAGATCATTGTTACCAACACAAAAGACAATGGATCAGGTTCCTTAAGAGAAGCGCTTACCCTAGCACAATCAGGAGATACGATTAAATTCAGTTCCAGCCTTGCCGGAGAAACTCTTACTCTCAGAACAGGTCAACTGGAAATTCGCCCTGGGAAAAATATAACCATTGATGGGGCGGACGCTCCCGGTCTAAAAATTAGCGGGAACAAACAATCCCGCATTTTTTATGTCAACTCGAATCAAGATTTCAACGCCAGTCTGACGTTAAAAAACCTTGACCTGATCAACGGGTATACCAATGAACGCGGCGGTGCCATTGAAATCACCCACCAAGGCGCATTAACGGTCGATAATGTTCAGTTTAAGAACAACGTCGCCGATAAGGGGGGCGGCGCAATCTACAGCGCTTGGGAAACCGACTTAATTGTTAACGCCAGCACATTTGATAACAATAAAGCCGTTGCCGGAAATGATGAACGCGGCGCTGGTGCCATTGCCTTTGTCAGTCCCGGCGAAATCACTGTAACCAATAGTGAATTTACCAACAACCAGGGAATTAACGGTGGGGCAATTAATAGTCTCCAAGGCAAATTAACCATTGAAAACTCCACGTTCCTCAACAACGACACTACCGCTGCATTTTACGATAATGGCAACAAAAATCCATTCTTAAGAGGGTACGGTGGTGCCGTTTACACTGACCGCGCCAGTAATGGAAGTGATGCCACCTCTGGCACAATTCAGATTATTGATAGTGTCTTTGAAGGAAATAAAGGTCGGGGTGAAGGCGGTGCGGCTTATCTCTACACGGGGACTCAGGACAATGTAATTATTGAAGGCAGTCTCTTTGAAAATAACGAAGTTTTAGCACTCCCCAATGGCGGAAATAAAGGGAACGGAGGTGCCGTTGTCCAACTCAGCAATGGACTCAACAAAGGATTAGTTGTTCGTGACACAACTTTTGCCAATAATACAGCAGCCAATCAGGGTGGTGGTTTATGGACGTATGATGCCCCAACGAAAATAATTAACAGCACGTTTTCGGGTAATCAAACCACAGGCGATACATCAGGAAGTGTCGGCGGTGGAATGACATTGTACAGTCCCACGGAAATTATTGACTCGACTATTGCTTACAATAACGCGAGCTGGGTTGGTGGTGGAGTATCGGCTAGCAAGAATGCCGATGTCAGCGTCAAGAATACCATCTTTTACGAGAATACAGCCGATAATGGCACAAATGATTGGGGGATTCAGCAACACACGAATAAGGAATTAACTGACAAGGGTGGGAATGTCCAATATCCACCGAAAGCTACCAATAACTGGAACGATTACAATGCGACTGCCACAATTAGAATAATCGATGCCCAATTGAGTCCATTGCAGGATAACGGGGGTCCGGTTCCGACGCATACTGTGGGAAATCCTGAGGTAACAGCAGGGGCTTTCTTTGAAGATTCCGGCTTAATTGGTGGCGGTGAGGTGACGAATAATGACCCGCTATTAGTCACCGCTATTGCTGACCAAACGGTTGAGGTAGAAGACTCTTTCAGTTTGGATATCACCAATAACTTTAGTGATGCTGATGGCGATAATTTAACCTACAGCGCCACTTTAGAAGATGGAAATACTCTGCCTTCCTGGTTAACCTTTGACTCACAGACAGGTAGATTCAGCGGTACACCAGACACAGGTGATGAAACTCAACTAAATATTTTGGTCACAGCTTCAGATGGACAAGGGGGTACAAAAACTGATGGGTTTGAGTTAGATATCACTCCCGCACCTGTAGTGAACAATGACCCCACCTTAGTTTCTCCCATCGCTGACCAAACGGTTGAGGCAGAAGACTCCTTCAGTTTGGATATCACCAATAACTTTACTGATGCTGATGGCGATAATTTAACCTACAGCGCCACATTAGCAGATGGAAATGACCTTCCTTCCTGGTTAACCTTTGACTCACAAACTGGCACATTCAGCGGTACACCAGACACAGGTGATGAAACAGTAAATATCTTGGTCACAGCATCAGATGGACAAGGAGGTACACAAACCGATGAGTTTGAGTTAGATATCACTCCTGCACCTGTAGTCAACAATGACCCCACTTTAGTCTCGCCTATTGCTGACCAAACGGTTGAGGCAGAAGACTCCTTCAGTTTGGATATCACCAATAACTTTAATGATGCGGATGGCGATAATTTAACCTACAGCGCCACATTAGCAGATGGAAATGATCTTCCTTCCTGGTTAACCTTTGACTCACAAGCTGGTACATTTAGCGGTACACCAGACAGTGGAGATGAAACACTGAATATTTTTGTCACAGCATCAGATGGGCAAGGGGGTACAAAAACTGATGAGTTTGAGTTAGATATTACTCCTGCACCTGTAGTTAACAATGACCCTACCTTAGTCTCTCCTATCGCTGACCAAACGGCTCAGACCAAAGAAGTTTACAGTCTAGACATCAGTGACTATTTCACTGATCCTGATGGCGACACTCTCACCTTCTCGGCTACGGGTTTACCCAAAGGATTAAACCTGAATCCGGAAACGGGTGTAATTAGTGGTACTCCCCGCAACAAAGCCATCGGTACTAACTCGATTACTCTCACCGTTAATGATGGTAATGGCGGGGAAATCAGTGATGACTTTGACTTAACGGTCAATCGGGGAACAAGGAATAATGGCAATGCCAAACCTAAACTCAACTTCAAAAATGATCTGTTGTTTCTCAATGGCAAATCTCCAGCCGATAAACTCCTGTTCACGCTTACGGGTAATAACTCATCCTTTGTCAGTGAAGTTGGCATTTTTGAAGTGGATAATGCGGCTGGGAAGATTAATGGGATTAAACCCGGAGAAACTGGTTATCTGCAAGCCGCTTTGGATGAAGGGAACGTTCTGTTCTCCAGTTTGCCCAATAATTTTGCTGGCGATAACCTAACTCGGATTTTGGATGTGGAGCAAGTTTTCGGTGAGACGACTTCCAATCTGGGATTTTATCTGGTGCAAAACAGCACAACGGATAATGTCCAAGCCGCATTAGATTCAGGACAAACGCCAAGTAATGTCTGGTTTAGTCTTCCCAGCGCTAATGCCAACAATACGGATTATTTTGAGGTATTGAATGGAGAGAACAATCAGTTTACTCTCAATTGGCAAAACCCAATGGCAGAAGGTAACGATACTCTGACTCTAATGGTTGAATCGACGAACGAATTACCTGCGTTAGGAACTCAATTACAAGGAGAACGAGAACTCATTGATTTACGTGGACAAAGCAGTCCGGTAGACGCGAATTTTATCGAGATCAAGAGTCATGCTGGTTTCGATAATTCCGTCGGCTTGTATGTGATTGAAAATGAAGAGGGAGCAGTTGAAGATCCAATGACGGGTCAACTGATTTACCCAGAAGACGAAGGTTATGCCCAAGCCGCCCTTGCTCAATCGGTGGTTAGTGATGTAAATCGGGGGATGGCGACGTTTGACACCCAATTAGAGGGAGGAAGTCTGCTGGCGCCTTACATTATCGCCAATGGCACCACGGAGGAATGGCTTGCCGAGAATTCTAACAATCAGTACCTGGGTTATGGAGAACCCATTGCCTACTTTGCCCATTTAGGTGCGAATCCTGATGGGGTTGACCACATTCGCCTCTTGGGTGATAACACCTTTGGCTTTGAAGATTTGTATGGAGGTGGTGACGAAGATTTTAATGATTTCACCTTCCAGGTTGATTTAACTGTTGCCTAACGTCTGGCATCAAAGTTTGAGGGCGACCCGATTTTATTGAAGGGATTGGAGTTGTTAATTAATGCAGGCGGGTCGCCCCTACAGGTTATTTGGCATCATTTTCAATCCCACTCAATTGTAGGGTGCGTTACGCTTTGCTAACGCACCGTTATTCAATGCTTTGGTGGGTTACGGTGGATAGTCTATTAAATGATATTTTCCCGAATTAAGTTCCACCTAACCCACCCTACGGTGTCTTGGGAAATTAATTATTGGTGGGTTACGGCGGATAGTCCATTAAATGATATTTTCCCAAATCAAGTTCCGCCTAACCCACGATGGCGGTTTACTTTGACAAGAGAATTAACCGTTTTTTACGATTGAAGAGTTAACTACTCCTTCACGTAACATGGCACGAGTACGCTCTAAGTCAGATCTACCGACCAAAATCTGCCCCGTCTGCGAACGTCCTTTCACTTGGCGCAAAAAATGGGCGAAATGCTGGGATAATGTAAAGTTCTGCTCAGAACGCTGCCGCCGACGCAAATCCCAAGCCTGTTAACTGTAAAGGAGTTCGTGAATTCAATGCAACCCAAATTAATTATTCATGGTGGTGCCGGAAGCGCCCTGAAAACCAAAGACGCCACCCAAGCGGTGCGCGATTCGCTTTATACAATACTTGATGATGTCTATGCCCTGTTATCATCGGGTGTAAACGCCCGTGAAGCGGTGATTCGAGGCTGTCAACTCCTAGAAGACGAACCTCGCTATAATGCCGGAACGGGTTCGGTATTACAATCCGATGGACAGATTCGCATGAGTGCGTCACTGATGGATGGTAAACCTCAACGCTTTAGCGGTGTGATTAATGTCTCGCGGGTTAAAAATCCCATCGATTTGGCGAAGATTTTGCAAGATTGTCCCGATCGCATTCTCTCGGATTTTGGGGCGGCGGAATTGGTGCGGGAAGTGAATGCACCGATTTACAACCCGTTGACTGAGAAGCGATTACAGGAATGGTTACAGGATAGACAGGACAACTTTGAACGGACGATGGCGGATGTGGTTAGCGAACCCGAACTCCTTTCTTCGGAAGCCGGACGTGGCACAATTGGAGTTGTGGCATTAGATAGTCAGGGCGGCTTGGCGGCGGGTACATCCACCGGAGGGAAGGGATTTGAACGCATTGGTCGAGTCAGCGACTCAGCCATGCCTGCGGGGAATTACGCTAACCTAAACGCTGGGGTAAGCTGTACCGGAATTGGGGAAGATATTATTGATGAATGCTTCGCTGCACGGGTGGTGGTGCGTGTCACCGACGGCTTATCCTTAGCCGAAGCCATGGAACGTTCCATAAAAGAAGCAAAGGAGAATCAGCGGGATTTAGGTGCGATCGCCATTGACGCTAGGGGGGCGATCGCCTGCGGAAAAACCAGCCAAATTCTCCTTGCTGCTTACCATACCGGACACCAAAAGGGAGACACACTAGAAATGATTGAGGAGGTGCAAACGGTATAGCAGAGGTTATCCTTCATCAATAGGCTCAATCCGTCCATCTCGCGGGTTGCTTGGATGGGGACAGTATTTCTGGGCAAGACGTGCTGTTCCATCCCAGCTTCCGGCTCATTGGAGGATAAATCAGCCTTTGGAGTTAACCACAACTTACGTAATACGGCTGTTTACACTGTATTACGCTCTTGTCTGTAGTTTCACTGATCAACTCGCTGGCGTCAAGTTTTGTTTGCAAATCTTTATAAGGATAGCGATCGGTAAATTCTAGGAGAGAGTTCCCCAACGATAAGCAAGGTCTAGTTTTCCCGAAAGCTTGAAAAAACCAGAGAATTCACGGATGTAAACTCTCAATTGTTAGGGAACAATAAAGAAAGATAACCTAATTCAATCCAACTCAAATGCCAGTATGGAAATAGGCGAGACAATGCGAAGAATTCTAATCATTGAAGATGACATAAGCCTACGGGATAATTTATCTGAAATTTTAGCAATGGAAGGATATAATCCCGCCAATGGCTATGATGTCATTGCCACAGATAACGGATCAAGTGGCATCAATTTCAGCTTATGTCTGAATCCAGAATTAATTATTTGCGACATTAATATGCCCGGATTTGATGGGTATACCGTCTTATCACAACTGCGCCGTTTTGGTCGCCAAACTCCGTTTATTTTTTTGACAGCAAAATCTGAACCCAGAGATATTGAACGTGGTATACGTCTAGGAGCGAATCTTTATGTAACAAAACCTTATGTATTGGAGGAGTTTATCAGCATGGTGAAGCGAGTGTTAACGGAGATCCCTTCTCCCTCTTCTGCATCAAAAGTATAGCGCTACGCGCCAGGGAATAGGCAATAGGCAATAGGCAATAGTGAAGAAAAAAGCTTACCTTACAAGGGATTGACCCTTCGACTTACCTCGACTTACTTCGGCTTACCTCGGCTTCGCTCGGTAACACGCTCAGTAACACGCTCGGTACAAGTCGCTCAGGGTTAACACCTCGGCTTCGCTCGGTGTTGAGCGATTTTAATTTTTCTTTTATGTCCTAACCTTAGTGCGTAGTGCGATATAACTCGCATCTTGCATCAGTCTCTCCAATAGCTTTGGGTTAAAATCCCAGGACTCCCAAGATCCAGTCGTCTTTAGATGACTGGATAAGAGTTTGAGTTCATTGCTCACCAACTATGACGTTACCCATTGACTTTGCTATTCTAAAATAGGCTAATAGTCTCACTGTTATATTGTTTTTATTTTGGCAGTTGCAAAAATGACTTAAATCCATTTTGCAACTGTATTTTAGGTTATGTTACTTTCTTTGCTGTGATTTGGCAACAGGAGTGGTATACTCTCAGGAAGATTAACTTTTATACAGATAAAAAGCTGTCTACTATTAACAGATGATCCCTCAAGTTACAGTAATCGATCACCCATTCGTACAGCACAAGCTAACCCTTATGCGTCAGGCAGACACCAGTACGGCTAAATTTCGTCAACTGATGAAAGAAGTTGGCGGCTTACTGGCTTACGAGGTAACGCGGGACTTACCGCTTAAATACGCAGCGATTAAAACACCCCTGACTCCCATGCACGCTCCCATGCTGGCTTCAGATAAGAAAATGGTGATTGTTTCGATTATGCGGGCAGGACAAGGGCTGGTTGATGGAATCTTAGAACTGATCCCTTCCGCCCGCTTAGGGCATATTGGCTTGTATCGCGATCCAACGACTCGGATTCCGATTGAATATTATTGCAAACTGCCTCATGATATTGAACACCGAGACATCTTGGTTGTTGATCCCATGGTGGCTACAGGGAATACAGCCGTAGCCGCCGTGGATCGGGTGAAGGATTTTATTCCCTTGTCCATCAAGTTTTTGTGCTTGCTAGCTGCACCGGAGGGAATCGCCAATTTCCATGATCATCATCCGGAAGTCCCTCTGTATACCGCCGCGATTGATGAAAGCTTAGACGAGCATGGTTATATTTTGCCCGGACTTGGGGATGCAGGCGATCGCCTGTTTGGGACAAAATAGCAGTAAGCTTTGTGTTGCACTATCGATATCTGTCATGAATCGCACCATTTCAGTGAAACAGCTTTCAGTAGAAGAAATTAGCGCCGAACGCTTTCAACCCTTCGGTCAATTAATCACGCCGACAGCCGATGATAAACCCTATGATGCAAAAGATGCACAATTAGTTCTGCACAACGGTACTCCCCGCTTTTACATCATGCGCTTGTATCACAGAGGTCGCAAATTTCACAAAATCACGCGCCATCAGCACTGTACCCAATGTTTGGGTTCTCTGGAAGGGAAAGACTGGTGGATGGCGGTTGCACCTGCTTGTGAACAGAACCAACCTGCAATTGATGAAATTAAAGTTTTTCGAATTCCCGGAAACTGTTTCATCAAGTTAGGACTAGGAACTTGGCACGCCGGTCCCTATTTTGAACATGATGTTGTCGATTTCTATAATTTGGAACTGAGTGACACAAATGAGGTTGACCACTTTACTCATAATTTCCTGAAAAGTCACAATTTAGAGTTGGAAATTGTTTGATGTATCACCTCAACAAAATTATCACTTTTTAGTAAATAGAAGACGGGGCGATCGCTGTGCTAGGATCGGACTCTATTCCATCTATTTATACTGAAACGGGAGACCTAAAATGAGGTTTATTAGTCCCAAGATCGATTATGCCTTTAAAAAAATATTTGGTTCCGAACAAAGCCAAGAGATTTTAATCAGTTTTCTCAATGCAATAATTTATAACGAAGAAAAAATCATTCAATCTCTAACAATTGTTAATCCCTATAATCCGGGTCAGGTGATGACCTTAAAAGAAACGTATTTAGATGTAAAAGCTGTTTTAGCGGATGGGTCTATTGTAGTCATTGAAATGCAAATAGCGCCAATGACTGCCTTTAACAAGCGGGTAGCTTATAACTTGGCAAAAGCCTATAGTAACCAGTTAAAAACAGGCGATGATTATCCTTTCCTGAATCCAGCAATTGCCGTAACAATTACTGATTTTATCTTGTTTGCCAACACAGAGCAGGTAATTAATCAATTTGTCTTTCAAGAGAAAACCCAAAAATTTGAGCTTCTCGATGGTGAATTACAGCTCATCTTTGTCGAACTTCCCAAATTCAATAAAACCTTGTCTGAACTACAGAGTTTAACCGATAAATGGATTTATTTCCTGAAAGAAGCAGCGAGTTTGGAGAGTGTCCCTGATAATTTAGGGGAAGTTTCAGAGATAGAACTTGCTTTAAACCTTGCTAACCAAGCCACAATGACGGTAGAAGAATTGGAGGTGGTTGATCGGCGAGGCATGATGTTGCAAGATGAAAAAGGGCGGCTTGCTTATGCTGAAGAAAAAGGAAAAAAAGAAGGCAAAGAAGAAGGTAGACAAGAAGGTAGGGAAGAAGGGCGACTACAACAGAGCAAAACTCTAGTAGCGCGTCTAATTCTGAAGCGTTTTGGCGAAATTCCCTTGGCAATCAGCCGCAAAATTGAAGAATTACCGTTGAGCGATTTGGAACGGTTAACTGAAGAAATTTTCGATTTTCAAAGTTTACCCGATTTAGCCAGTTGGTTGGAGGATCGCCAGTAGGAAGGACGAAGCGCCCCTCAATCTGAGTAAAAATGGTAGGATGATCATAAAAATGCCGCCCTAAGCGGTGGTTTATCATGGGTTAGCCGTTAGCCACTAGGACTCGTGCAAGATTGCCTGTGAACGCTGACTCCCCTATTCATGCCCTTAGTCTTGAGTGTCTAACCTTAACCCTAGACAAAGCGCGATTAGACGTATCCCTCTCCTGCTATGTTAAAAAACTTACTTGGCGATCCAAACACCCGCAAACTTAAAAGATACCAACCGTTCGTTGCCGATATCAACGTTCTGGAAGAAGATATCCGATCGCTCTCCGATGAGCAACTCCAAGGGAAAACCGCAGAATTCAAGCAGCAGCTTGAAAAAGCGACAACCGATCGCGAGCGAGAAGAACTGTTAGAGGATCTCCTACCCGAAGCCTTCGCCGTAGTGCGGGAAGCTGCATGGCGGGTTTTGGGAATGCGCCATTTTGATGTGCAGCTATTAGGTGGCGTGGTGCTGCACCGAGGAGAAATCGCGGAGATGAAAACGGGTGAGGGAAAAACCCTTGTATCCACCCTCCCAGCTTATCTCAACGCTCTAAGTGGCAAAGGGGTACATATTGTTACCGTCAACGATTACCTGGCACGCCGGGACGCGGAATGGATGGGACAGGTACACCGCTTCTTAGGATTAACGGTAGGACTGATTCAGTCAGGGATGGGTCCTGCGGAACGACAGCGCAACTATGCCTGTGATATTACCTACGCCACGAACAGCGAGTTGGGCTTTGACTACCTGCGGGACAATATGGCAACCTCAATGAATGAGGTGGTGCAGCGTCCCTTCAATTACTGCATCATTGACGAAGTAGACTCCGTACTCATTGACGAAGCCCGCACCCCCCTGATTATTTCCGGACAGGTGGAACGCCCCACCCAGAACTATATGAAAGCGGCTCAAATCGCTAAAATGCTTCAGCCGGAAGAGCATTACGAGGTGGATGAAAAAGCGCGTAATGTCATTCTCACCGATGAAGGCTTTATCGAGGCGGAAAAACTCCTAGAGGTTGGGGATTTGTATGACCCGGAAAATCCGTGGGCGCACTATATCTTCAACGCGATTAAGGCAAAGGAACTGTTTACCAATGACGTAAACTATATCGTGCGTAACGACGAAGTGGTCATCGTCGATGAGTTTACCGGACGGGTCTTACAGGGACGGCGTTGGAGTGATGGACTGCACCAGGCGATTGAGGCAAAAGAAGGTGTCGAGATTCAAAAAGAAACCCAAACCCTAGCTACAATTACCTATCAAAATTTCTTTTTGCTTTATCCCAAGCTAGCCGGGATGACCGGAACAGCCAAAACAGAAGAAGCCGAATTTGAAAAAATCTATAACCTACAAGTCACGATTATCCCCACCAATAAGCCCCCCGGACGGCGGGATATGTCGGATGTGGTGTATAAAACTGAGGAAGCCAAATGGAAAGCGGTGGCACGAGAATGTGCGGACATGCATGAGCAAGGACGCCCAGTATTGGTGGGTACAACCAGTGTGGAAAAATCAGAAGTGCTTTCGCGTTTGTTAAGCCAATTAGACGTACCCCATAATCTGCTCAATGCCCGACCCGAAAACGTGGAACGGGAATCAGAAATTGTGGCACAAGCGGGGCGCAAAGGGGCGGTGACGATTGCCACCAACATGGCAGGACGTGGTACCGATATTATCTTAGGGGGTAATGCGGATTATATGTCGCGGCTGAAAGTGCGGGAATATTTCATGCCGCAGATTGTCATCCCCGAAGAAGAAGATTCTTTTGCGGCTATGGCATCCGGTAGCGGAAAACGCTCCCAAGCCCAAGGGTTTGCACCCGGTAAAAAAGTGAAAACTTGGAAGGTAAGTCCCCAGATTTACCCGACTCAGTTGTCTCCGGAAACCGAGCAAAAGCTGATTGAGGCGGTGAAGTTTGCGGTGCAGCAGTATGGGGAACGCAGTCTACCGGAATTAGAAGCTGAAGAAAAAATAGCGATCGCGGCGGAAAATGCCCCGACGGATGACCCCGTGATTCAAAAGCTGCGGGAGGTTTGTCGGGCGGTGCGAAAGGAATATGAAGCCTTTACTCATAAAGAACATGATGAGGTAATCAACACCGAGCCTATCGGCGGATTGCACGTCATTGGTACCGAACGCCACGAATCTCGCCGGATTGATAACCAACTCCGGGGACGGGCGGGACGCCAAGGTGACCCGGGTTCAACCAAGTTTTTCCTCAGCTTAGAGGATAACTTACTGCGAATCTTCGGGGGCGATCGCGTGGCGGGGATGATGAATGCGTTCCGAGTTGAGGAAGATATGCCGATCGAATCCGGAATGCTGACTCGTTCCTTAGAAGGGGCGCAGAAAAAAGTGGAAACTTTCTACTATGACACCCGGAAACAGGTATTTGAATATGACGAGGTGATGAATAATCAGCGGCGGGCAATTTATGCTGAACGTCGTCGGGTGTTAGAAGGATTAGATCTTAAAGAACAAGTCATCCAATATGCGGAGAAGACAATGGATGATATCGTAGACGCCTACGTCAACCCAGATTTGCCGCCGGAAGAATGGGATTTAGGCAGCTTGGTGTCTAAGGTACAAGAATTTGTCTATTTGTTGCAAGATCTCAAGCCAGAGCATCTCGATGATATGACAGTCACGGAGATTAAAACCTTCTTACATGAAGAAGTCCGCAAAGCGTATGACATTAAAGAAGCCCAAATCGATCAAATTCAACCGGGATTGATGCGACAAGCAGAACGATTCTTCATCTTGCAGCAAATTGATACCCTATGGCGGGAACATTTGCAGTCGATGGATGCGTTGCGCGAATCAGTGGGGTTACGGGGGTATGGACAGAAAGACCCACTGATTGAGTATAAGCAAGAAGGCTATGAAACCTTCTTGGAAATGATGATTGACATCCGCCGCAATGTGGTGTACTCCCTGTTCCAATTCCAGCCGCAAGTGCAACCGCAAGCCGTGTAGTTTTGAGTCATTTCTCGTGAGTGTTAGATCCCCGACTTCTTGAAGAAGTCGGGGATCTCTTCGGTGAGAGGCATAAAGTTTTGTATACTGAACAATATAGTATTCTCCTTATAAAAATGACATCCCAAACACCATCAATTCAATTTTTTGAAGGACTTCCTGAAGAACTGAGCAATGTTAGCTTACGGCGCAATCGAAGTTCGGGTGTGCGTTCAGTATTAATGAGTTTCGATTCCTTAAAAGCGATAGAAAAATTTCAGAGTTATACCAAACGATTCGCCAATGCCTTACTCTTGATTGATGAAGAAGGGCAAATTAGTGTGGAACCCTCGTCAGTTAAATTTATATTCGGTGGTCCAGAAGGCGATGATTTAAAGCGGGTAGACTGCGAATTTGAAGTCGAACGCCAAGATCACTGGGATCGTTTCATGCGCTTTATGCACCGCTATGCCGAAGCCAATGGTATGGCTTACGGTGATACAAAACAAGCACAGGGAGCAGAGTAAGTTAATCGTGAAAATCGCTATTACTGGAGCAACCGGATTTATTGGTTCTCGTTTAGTCAAGCGTCTGCTTGAGTTAGAGCATCAACCGATGATTTTAACCCGAAACCGAGCCAAAGCAACTCGGCTGTTTCCTGATTTAGAGATTGTCGGCTATACGCCCACCGAATCGGGATCTTGGCAAGACGCGATCGCCGGGTGTGATGGGGTGGTAAATTTGGCGGGGGAACCCATCGGTGAGAATCGCTGGACACCGGAACGGAAAAAAGCAATTCTCGATAGCCGCCAACTGGGAACCCGGCGAATTGTTGAAGCAATCAACCAAGCGCAATCCAAACCCAGTGTCTTAGTGAATGCGTCGGCTGTTGGCTATTACGGGACTAGCGAAACGGCAACATACACTGAAACCAGCCCCCCTGGAGATGATTTTCTTGCCCAAGTCTGTCAGGCGTGGGAAGCGGAAGCGCAAAAGGTAAAAGAGGCTGGAGTCCGCTTGGTTATCCTGCGGTTTGGCATTGTTTTAGGAAATGGTGGCGCACTAGCGAAAATGTTACCTCCTTTTCAACTGTTTGCTGGAGGTCCAATTGGTAGTGGGCGTCAGTGGTTTTCGTGGATTCACCGAGAGGATTTGGTGAACTTGATTATCAATGCACTCACCCGCGATGATATGGAAGGGGTATTTAATGGAACAGCACCTAACCCCGTGCGGATGTCGGAATTTTGTCAGACTTTGGGAGATGTCATGAATCGTCCCTCCTGGTTACCCGTTCCCAGCATTGCCCTAGAAGCCTTACTGGGAGAGGGGGCTAAGGTTGTGCTAGAGGGTCAAAAGGTGTTGCCTAAGCGGACAACTAGCAGTGGTTTTAACTATGACTATGCCAATGTCAAACCTGCGTTAGCTGATATTGTTGTCTCTAAATGACACGCTTGGCGAAAATTTTTTTCGTCCGTTTTTTGTGTGATCCTTTTTTTATAGCGCTTCGCGCTGGTCTACAGCTCTTTGCGCTGTAATAAAGTACAGTAGATCAAAGTCCCCCTTCAGATCCCCCTCCCGTCCCCCTTCAAAAGGGGGAGACCAAAGGATGCTTCGCTTTTTGTTCCATGGGGAAGCCAAAGGATGCTTCGCTTTTTTTGCTTATGGGATTTAGGGGGATCGACAATGTACCGCATAGCCGAGCAAACTGCTGTAATTGTGTCCACCCACTTATCACCGACTACTTAGAGTGTGGCAAAATGATTGTAGTAGCATTGTCAGTGCTGCTAACTCTGGAAATATGTCATACAGTGATTTCAAAACCATTGACCAAGCCGTTTCTACCCTCGAATTAACAGTCGAGGATATTTCCCATTTATTTAGTCACATTGCACCCATTGAAGCTTCACAACGCCTTAAGGAAACGCTGGATGAAACCTTGGATTTAGCGGCAAGTATTAGTACAGAAAAAGCTCGATCTGAATTAATTATTACTCCGGTTTTATTGGAAGTAAGACGTAAGTTTCATAATAAAATTGGTTATTTTTCGGGTAATACGTTTAATGTTGACGAATCAAAAGGGTTAACGGGTGCTTGTGACTTTATCTTAAGTGCATCAAAAAATCAATCCCTAGTTACTGCTCCTGTTTTAACATTGGTTGAAGCGAAAGATAATGATATCCGCATTGGGTTAGGACAATGTGTCGCTCAAATGGTCGCTGCTCAAATATTTAATATCCGTAAGGGGCTGGAACAGCCAGTAGTATATGGTGCAGTTTCAACGGGTACGAACTGGAAGTTTATTATGTTAGAAAATCAGATTGTTAAAATTGATTTGACTGAATATTTTATCACTCAGTTAAATCAAATATTAGGCATTCTTGCTGAACCATTTAGAATTTATTTTGAGGGCGCGATCGCGTAGATTGGTTCTAGCTGTATGTAGGGATGATAGATAAATCTTAGTAAGGAGAGTAGATACTCCTCAATTTCTGCTGCTGAAAAAAACTCACCCTTCTAATCTGGGATCGTTGTTAATTATTGCGATCGCAGATTGTTGCGGTCGGTCAAGCTCAAAATGAATTTTCTGAGCCGGGAAGTAAATCGTCTGATATGCCTGAATTGTTTCTTCTGGAGACAATCCCTCTTGTGAACGAGCAATCGCCCGTTCTAGGGCTGTCTCAAAGCTGCAATCAATCCAGAAAGAGAGATTGTAATATGACTGAAATTGATGCTTTAGTAAGTAGATTCCCTCTAGCAAAATAATGTCTACTTCCTCAAAGCTGTAGATATGTTTTCGATATTTCGTAGCTGTTTCTTCCGTGAAATCTGCCTTAAGATAAATGGAGCGGCGATCGCGTAATGGAAAGACGAGTTGATCAAATAACTCTTTAAAACGAATCGCATGTTGGTAGAAGTGTTCCGGTAGATTAATTTTACTAAAGCGTTTTTCAGGCAGATTTAACCAACCATCAAGATTGATGTTTGCGATATTGAGACTTCGTTTCAAAAGTAGGGTGGCAATTTTGTCGGTGAGATAGCCTTTCCCTGAACCATCTATCCCTGAAATCGCGACTAGAAGCGCCTGGTGATCTGGAATAATTGTTCGCTGTCGAACAATCGCTTCAGCAGCATCTTCAATGCTGATCAAGCGTTTTCGCGCAAGATTGTCGAGCATAGCCAAAACCGTAATCAAACAAATATCAGTTTTAAGTGAGTATTAAAGGGTTGACAAAACCATCAAACATTCAATCGTTCAATTTAAATCTTTTTGCCAATATAGAAAGCATAGCCATAAAAATCTTTGTATTTGTAATATAATTCGGATTCATGTCTTTCGTTTTCTATGAACTCTTCGGCTGTTTTATTGCCTGCATACTTTTCCAAGAAGTTTTTCTGTGCAGAAACTTGCGGCGTATAAAAATGTTCAGTCCAACAATTTTCGGGCAGGACAAAAGTGGCAATTGGAATATATCCGGCTTTTTGCATTTGTGCAACCTTGTTTGAAATAGTATCTATTTCCGGATAAGCATCGTTCCAAAATTTGTCGATTTCATCAGGTCGCTCTTCGGTAAACCATGATGCCTCTGAAACGCCAATAAAGCCTCCTGTCTTCAAAAACTTATGCCATTCGTTTATGCCTCGTTCAAACCCGATATTGTAGATTGCTCCTTCTGACCAGATTAAGTCTAATTCTTCATGCTGAAAAGGAAGATTCTCCATTGAACCAACAATACCCTTGACTCTATCCTGAAGATTCCGTTTATGTACGTTAAGATTGAATAGATCTATAAAGCCGGGAAATAAGTCGATTCCTGTAATATACCCTGACGTACAACTAGCCATTGCCATTGTCTGACTACCGGTGCCACAACCAATATCAGCAATTTGTGATTCATTGGTCAGATTATCAATAAAGCTCAACGCTTTAATCGTTACTTCAGGACTCCCAGGTCCTTGTCGTTCTAGGCTTGAAAAATATTCGCAGATTAATTTAAAATCAAAGTCGTGAATCGATTTCTTTTCCTCGTTCATGATGTTTTCCTTGTTTAAATTCAAGCCGTTGCAGCAGTTTGCTCTTCCGGGAGAAATGCTAGAACAATTCGCTCTGGAGGAATACCTGCGGCGATTAAGTCTTTGCTGATTCCCTGTTCCATCCCGTCATATTCCACCCAAACCTTGCCTTCACTCAAAGTCACATAAATCAAATTTCCCCTCACCCGTTGTCCTCTATCCCAACCTACCTGCATCAATGCATAGCGATTTTGCGCGTCGTCAAACACCGTGTCGAGTCGAATATCGCCATGAGAAGGTTTGAACTTAGCGTATCGTTGAATCACCTGTTTTACAATGTCCTGCTCTCTCGTGGTGGTATCCATCGCTTCACCTCTACCACTTCTACATCTACAATAAGCAATTTCATCGGTAACTCCCGCATCACCAACTCACCAATCGGTTCGCTGAAAATCTCCTCAGAGGTAAAATCGTCGGATCGATTCCATCGTTGTCCGTGAACGATCGCCTATCACTCCTGAGCTACTTCTGCCTGTAAGCCAAATTGCTCACGCACTGCCTTTAATGATTTTCCTCTCTTTACCTTCGGACGAAGGCTTTGATCTGGCACATCAGAAGCCGAAAGAACTTTCTTTTTTAAAGCCGCCTGTAGAAGATTTAATTCATCTTGAAGGTCTTCTAGTGACTCTCCGAAAGGCTCAATCGGCTTTTCTGAACAGGCAGCAATCGCGCCGCGATCATCATAATACACAGTGCGGATTGTGTAGCCATCATCCTCAAAGAACACCCGATAATCCCAGTGCATCATAGTTCTCCCTCCTCTCCTTGAAATATATACTTGTTCCTCTGCTTGGCAGCTATGCGCTCGATACTGACGATTCTAACTTTTTCCTCAACGTTATACAGAACGCGGTACACACCCAGCCTCAATTCCCATTCCGCTGTATCGTTTGGACGCAGGCGCTTCCGGTTGCGCGTCTCGGTAGCTGGCTCATAACCAAGGTTTGCCTCAATGCCATCAATAATTACATTCTGTTGGTGTTTCTTAAACCACTGCAAATCCTCAATAGCTTGGTCTGTTAACTCAATCTCAAACACGATGGCTATAGGGTAAAGTGTTCCAAGTAACTGTTCATGCTACCATTCATATTTACAACCAGGAAACCCAGAGCGATCGCTCATCTAAAGTATAACTAACTCTAGTTGGTGAACAAGAGGCTCTCAGGTAAGGACAGCGTTTATCTGACTTGATGAATCTGTGGCGAACAGCACAGGATGAAACGCGATCGCGCTTAACACCAACCCCTTCATCAACCTTCTACCCGGCGAATCGGAATTTGGATTTCACTGCGCTTGGCAGGTTCGGGGACATAAGGAGCATCGTAGAAGAAACGGCGAGGGGAGCCAACAACAGTCCATTCTGGATGCTGTGCTAACCACTCTCGTAACCGTTGGATATTTTGTTGATAGCTGGAGTAATCGTAACTGCCTTTTAACCCCAGACTGACGACTGTCATGGGTGGAATATCTTCTACTTGAATGTTTTGGCTAATTTCGTCGGGGTAGATATCCGTGTTGCGGTAGAGGAATGAAACCAGCGCTTCCCCTTGTTCATCAGGTGGACCCATTTGATTGGCTTCCAGGGTGCTAACTGGATAACGGGTTTCGACTGGAGCCGTCATCGAGATATTGTTAGAACTGATATGGCGATAGAGAGGATCAAATGCTCTATTGGCTGCCATTGAGAGTTCTCCTGAGTAGCGAACTGTGGCAGAGCGGTAGGCTGGATAGTGTTTGACTTCAATTTTCCCCTCTGCTGTTGGAGGCGGGAATCCTTCTGGCAAGGGAGCCGTAGCCGCATCGTAGGCGAAGAAGGCGATCGCAACGACGGCTAGAATTCCTAGGGGTAACAGTAAGTGCTTTAGCTTCACAGAGAACCTCAGAAACTCTTTCTATTCTAGATCCGGCAGTTCTTCCGGGGGGCAGATCTATAGTCCTGGCAAAGTAAAATCGCGCGATCGCAATCCCCTCTCAAAGCCATACTCAACAGAAATATATGCGCTCACGCCACCATCGCCAAGGCGATCGCATCTCCTAAGTAGTCGGACAAAAGAAAACGGTACTGTGTTAAGTTTTGCAAATTGCCCTCAAACCCTTACTGTTCCCTGTTCCCTGTTCCCTGTTCCCTAATCTCAACCGTTCACTTTAATTGTGTCCACCTACTTACTGCTTCGGCTGTGGAAGAGTGGACTTAGAGCAGAACAGCGCGTTTAAATCCTTGCTATGATACTACCTGTGATCATGTTGCTGGATGGGCAAATTAGAGAAATTAGTAGAGCAATTCCTGAATAAACCGCCAGAAGTGCGGTTTGAGGACGTGCGCTACCTTCTGGAAGCTTTCGGCTTTGAAGAGAAAAGGTCGAAGGGTAGCCACCATAGTTTTCGAGATTCACAAGGTAGAAAAATTACTGTACCCAAAAAAGGCGGACAGAAAGTTAAAGGGGTTTATGTCAAGCAAATCGTTGAGTTATTGAACTTGGAGGAATGGAGCGATGAAGACACTGAACCAGAAGAACAAGCTGAGTGAGAAGCAGCCATTGGACTATTATTTGAATCTTCAGTATCCAGTAACACTTTACCCCGATCCAGAGGGGGGATATGTAGCTCAGATTAAAGATTTGCCTGGATGTCTGACTCAAGGTGAAACGTTGGATGAGACGATCGCAAACATAAATGAGGCGCGAGAGTTGTGGATTGAGACAGCTTATGAAGCTGGAGATGAGATTCCTTTACCCAGTACGGATGATACTTACAGTGGTAAGCTACTCCTGCGGATGCCGAAATCGTTGCATCGTCGTTTGGCTGAGAAAGCGGACAGGGAAAATGTGAGCCTCAATCAGTACATTGTGTCTGTGTTGAGTCAGGGAGGATCAGGTTAGCAGGGCGATCGCTAGATTCTTCTCACTAACCCCACATTGATTGTATTTTAACAATGCGTTCTACTCTTTCAACTGGCACATCCAATAATCTCAATCATCGTTAATACAGCTAACATAGTAGCCAGTATTACTAATTGAATAGTTGCATTAAAATTACGCTATTTTCAAAGGAAAGCCTAATATGTTTTTTTTCAAGCGTCGTAAAAAGCCTAATTCATACGATAAAAATTTGCAAACAAAGAGGGGTTTGATTAAAATATCAGGTTGCGAAAATGCTAGTCGGAGTGGCGATGTCATCTTTATTCATGGTTTAGGTGGGAATGCTCGGAGTACTTGGCATCCGCAAGAGCTATATGATGATAACTTTTGGCTGACTTGGCTGGGAACAGATTTGTTAGATATTGGGATATGGTCTTTTGGGTATGCGGCTGAAGCTTTTGAATGGAAAGGTTCAACAATGCCACTTTTTGACCAAGCTAGCAACTTACTAGATTGGTTAGAAAATCGTGATATTGGTCAGCGTCCGCTGATATTCGTTACTCACAGCTTGGGTGGATTAGTGGTAAAAGCAATGCTGAGAACCGCTCAGACTTTCAGAAAACAATCCCTTATAGAAAAGACTAAGGGTATTGTGTTTCTAGCCACTCCACACACCGGTTCTCATCTAGCTCAACTAATCGATAATATTGGCATTCTTGCGCGAAGCACAGTGAGCGTTGAAGAACTAAAAGCACACGCTCCTCAGTTGCGTGAACTAAATGAATGGTATCGGGAAAATGTTCGTCATCTGAAAATTCAAACAAAGGTTTATTATGAGACGAAGCCGATACAGGGAATCTTGGTTGTAGACCCGGATAGCGCTAATCCAGGTATTGAAGGGGTGAAGCCTGTCGCCATCGCAGATAACCATATTTGCATCTTTAAGCCTAATTCCCAGGAAAATCAAATCTATCTTGGAGTCAAAAAGTTTATTTGTGAGTGTTTAAGAGTACCTTTACAGCTACCTAAGATTGACTTTAATTCTAAAAAAGGTAAAAATCTTACAGAATTAGAAGAAGAAACTGTAGTAACTAAACCATTAGCATGTATTACAGAGGAATTAAATTCCCTCCCCAAAAATATAGACGCCAGCAAGAAAGTTATAAGCTCTCATTCATCTAATAGTTTGCATGTAGTAGACAACCAAGTTACGTCTGTTAAACCAATTGAAGTCTTCTTCTCATTTGCTAGCCAAGACGAAAAGCTACGCGATGAGCTAGAAAAACACCTCATTATTTTGAAACGGCAGGGCGTGGTTACAACTTGGCACAAACGTAAAATTGGAGCAGGAAAAGAATGGCAAAATGAAATCAACCCCCACCTAGATACAGCTAGTGTAATTTTACTGTTAATTAGTACAAATTTTCTGGCTTCAAATTATTGCTGGGGTGTTGAGGTAAGGCGGGCAATGGAGAAACATGAAGCGAAGACAGCCCGGGTTATTCCTATAATTCTCCACCCCACTGATAATTGGGAAAATGCACCGTTTGGCAAGCTTAAACCACTGCCTAAAGATGGTAAACCTGTAAGCAAGTGGGGAAATCGTGACGAAGCATTTTGCAATGTTGCTCGAGGTATCCGTGCGGTAGTTGAGGAACTGGTTGCCAGCGTGTAAACACATAGCTGTCTTCTAATAAGATCTATAGATGTTCAAAGTAAACTCTATTTAATATCGAATTTAGAGGTACTGAAATTGATGTCGCCTGCTAAACCTATCAAAGTATTATATTGTTGCTCTGATTCTAAAAATGACGAATACATGCTAAAAAAATTAGACAAGCAGCTCAATATTTTGCAGCGGAAAGGCTTGATCAATACCTGGCATCCAGAAAAGATTGGTGCGGGAAAAGAATGGGAAAATGAGACATATACACAATTGAGAACAGCTGATATAATTCTGTTACTAATTAGTTCAGACTTTTTTGCTTTAGACTATAACTGGGACATCGTTCTGAAAACTGCTAAAGAAAGGCATAAGGATAAAGAAGCTATTCTCATTCCTATTCTCCTTCGCCGAGTCGATAATTGGAAGAGTGCGTTCGACAATCTTAATCTCAAAGCCTTGCCTGAAGGGGAAAAACCTGTAACCGATTGGAAACCTTATGATAATGCCTTTGAAAATATCGCTAAAGGTATTAGGCGCTTAATTGAAGAACAAAGCACTTCGCCCTTTTCTCTAAAATCTTATCCATGGCTTAGAGCAGGTGCAACTTCTGTTGCAAGAAATCTGGCATCTATACCAACTGTCGATGCTTTTGTCTTCTCTAAAAAAGTGAAGTCTCGTTGGCACAAGAAGGCAAACCTAAAGACTATTATCGTACCTGCTATGATTGCTCTCGTGAGTGTAACCGCAATCAATCACCTAACCCATATATCAGGGATACCTTTATTGGTACCTACTGCAACTTATAATTCAATAAAAAACATAACTCCAATTGGCTGGATTAGAATAGGTGTTGTTGATAATGCCTCAAATAGTTTATCTGTTAAAGAGCAACTGATTCAATCTTCAAATCCTCGATTTGCTCCTAGTGTTGATGCTCTTAGTGTTCCATCAATAGGAGACGCCGTAACCGTAAAAAACCCTGTGAACTTAAGGAAATATAGACCCAAGCCATATTTACCAGAGAGTGTGGGTTTACTTAAACCTGGAGAGAAGCTCGTTATTATTAAATTATAGCAATCCTAAATAGGATGCAACAAGCAAAATGCTCGAAACCCAGGTATAGCAAGGGTTTCATTTTTGAAAATTGCCACGACCTAAATAGGATTGCTATAGAACCTTTAGTAAGAGTGGATTCCAATTTTCCTCGTAAGGAAGTTTGGGCGCAAGTTGGTAAGTGCGCTGACAGTTGTAGTAAGTAAGGATACAGCAGGTTAAGACTCAATGTAATATACCGCTATCGTGCGTTGCCACTTATCCTACACGTAAAGTTTAAAGGGGGGCTATGAAAGCGAATTTGGTATTACCCCAGCCCAAATATAATCTACTCAACTGTTAAGGTCAACTCTGGAAAAGTACCTGAAACCTACTCTGGTGTCAGAATAGTGGTTAGAGTTAACCCGCCATCGCGCCTCAGCGCCTCTCGCATCGCCATCTCATCTGTAAACGTTTCTCGTAATAGCCGTCCTTCATAAACCAGCGTTACCTCATTCTCCTGAAGGGGCCAAGGAGATAGAATGATTTGATGAGGATCATCATTAACATGAGTCAACGTTAGAACAGTTTCACCCTCAGCCGTAGGAACCTGCTCAACCTGCTGTTCACCTGACACATTCTGACACAAAATTAGTGAAATAGCATCCCAAGTCGCTACCAGTTTTTGGTTGCGTTTGATAATTTCTGGTGTCACATAAGGGACATAATGGGGGTCGTTTTTCAACGTAGCAATAAGCTGTTCTTGAAAGGCATACTCACTGTTCAGAAAATCCTGTACAATTCGGCTAGACTCCGGGTTTTTCTGCCAACTTTGATATCGCTCATATAGCCCAGTACCGTGGAGTGAAACGAATAACGTCACATACCTCCCCCAAGGCATTGCTAGCTGTTTCGCACCCGTCCAGATATCGATATGGACTTGGGTTGGGAGTTCAGTAAACCTATAGGGATAGCCAGTTTCGGGGTTGAGAGTGGGCGCTTGTTCCCACAACAGCCAGCCGATATCATGTTGTTCGGCGGCGAGACAGAGTTCTTTGGGTGGGACAAACTGACCGAACTGTTCATTTCCCCAAGCCCGGGCTAATTCACCGGAAACCCAGGCGTGGTTCGGTTGTGTGATGCAGATAAGTCCCTCTTTGGATGAGCGATGTAGCATGAAGGGAAATTTGCAAAACTTAACACAGTACCGTTTTCTTTTGTCCGACTACTTAATTAACTTGATTGGGTACACAAGAGGTGATGATTTGCCTAAACTCCTCCGGTTCGGGCTGACCGGCTTGCAAGTCTTGACCAATTTGCATGAATTCATCTAGGGTGTAAGTCTCTTGAATCTTCTCAATCGTACAGGTACAAAATGCCCTGATTTCCTCTGGGCGATCGCCAACACAGTTCTCGATATAAACTTGAACCATCTCAGGAGGATAGGTATTCGTCGGTTCTTGGGGTGTTACATCAGGCGTTTGCGAATTTCCTCTAGGTGCGCTCATAAGTACCAAGATTAAGGTACTCATTACCGCCGATAAGGTGTGGATTTTTTTCATGATTCTTTTGATGAGCGCTATTTAGATGAATGATATCATGTCCGGTTGAATACTTAAAAGGCAACAGGGAACGGGGAACAGGGAACAGATGATATACAATTTCAATGCACATCAGCTTATCAGTAATCAATCACCTGCTGTCTTCTGCCTTTTGGTATAGTTATCTCTACAAAACCAAACCCCCAATCATCCCTGCCAATAGAACAAAACCAATCCAGACATTTTGGCGGAAAATTCCCCCATAAACGGGTTTGGGAATATCAGGTTGGCGCAGTCGCGTATAGTGCCAAATCCACCCGATCGTGGCTATACCTAAAGCAATCCAAAAGCCCCAGTGTAGCTGCATGACAAATCCCAATCTCGCCAAAAATCCCACTGTGGCGGCAAAAAATAGACCCACGGCTTCCGGGGCGTAGTCCCCAAAAAACAAGGCGCTAGACTTAACCCCAAGCTTCTGGTCATCGTCCCGATCAGACATCGCATAAACAGTATCAAATCCTAATGTCCACATTACCGTTGCTGTCCACAATAACCAAGTGGCGGGTTGTAAATTCCCAGTAACCGCACTCCAACTGATTAAAACCGCAAACCCCCAAGCGATGGATAAGACTAACTGAGGAATCGGAAAAACGCGCTTGGCGGATGGATAAAATACAATCACGGGAATAGCGGCGACGCACAGCCAAAAGGTGAAGGGATTGAGATACAGGGCGAGGATACCTGCACAACTCATCGCCACTAACACCACCACCACGCCAACTTGTACAGACAGGGCGCGAGAGGCTAAGGGACGTTCTTTGGTGCGTTCGACTTGCGGATCAATGTCGCGATCCCACAAATCGTTAACCACGCAACCCGCCGCACTCGTGGCTAAGGTTCCCAGAATAATCACACCGACGAGGGGAATCGGGGGTGTACCCTGGGCGGCTAAGAAAACTGCCCACAGCGCCGGAACCATTAAAATTAAGCGTCCGGCTGGTTTATCCCAGCGCAACAGCCGCGCGATCGCTAGCCAAGTTGGTATTGAGGGAGGGTGTTGGTCGGTCAGCATCGATGCTCAGGTCTTTTATCGGGTCTTCACTAAATTAGGGTAAATCTATATCGTTAAGATAACGCAACACTTTGCTACTGTCGATTTGAGCAGATTTAAAGTTATCGTTGTCAATAGCATCACGGCTAGAGTTGTAATCCCGAATACAAGAATGATCGATTTAGCTGCCAAAGGGAATTCAGCAGGAGTTTCGACTCCAACCACAGACAATGATCGCATTCTGGCTGCCATTGATATTGGCACGAATTCGATTCACATGGTCATTGTCCGGATTGACCCGACGCTTCCTTCGTTTACGATTATCGCGAAAGAAAAAGATACGGTGCGACTGGGGGAACGTGATCCCCACACCGGAAATTTAACCCCCCAAGCCATCAAACGTGCGATCGCGGCGTTGCAACGTTGTCAGGCGTTAGCGAAAAGTTTTCAGGCGGATCACCTGGTTGCTGTGGCGACGAGTGCGGTACGGGAAGCCCCCAATGGACGCGACTTTTTACAACAAGTTGATTCACAATTAGGGTTATTTGTCAACCTCATTTCCGGTCAAGAAGAAGCAAGGCGGATTTATCTGGGCGTCTTGTCGGGAATGGAATTTAATAACCAACCTCACATCATCATCGATATTGGCGGCGGTTCCACGGAATTAATCTTAGGCGACAGCCACGCCCCCCGTTCCCTCACCAGCACCAAAGTCGGCGCAGTACGCTTAACCCGTGAATTCATTACCACTGATCCGATTAGCGATCGCGAGTTTCAATATTTACAAGCCTATATTCGGGGACGCATCGAACGCGCCGTTGAAGATATCTTAGCCAATATCGAACCCGGAGAAAAGCCTCGCTTAGTTGGAACCTCGGGGACAATTGAAACCCTAGCCGCCCTTCACGCCAAAGAACATTTAGGGGTAATACCTAGTCCCCTGAATGGCTATGAATTCAACCGCAATGATCTCAAAGATATCGTCAAACACCTTGCCGCACTCACCTGTGCTGAACGGGAAAAACTCTCTGGACTTGCGGATAAACGAGCCGAAATTATCGTGGCGGGCGCAATTATTTTACTAGAAGCCATGACGATGTTAGGCATTCAGTCCCTCACCGTCGGAGAACGCGCTTTGCGAGAGGGAGTTATCGTAGACTGGATGCTTTCCCAAGGCTTAATTGAAGACAGACTGCGGTATCAAGGCGAAGTTCGCAAACGCAATATCATTAAAGTCGCGCAAAAATATCACGTTAATTTAGCCTCTAGTGAACGGGTGGCTAACTTTGCCGTCAGCTTATTTAATCAAACCAAAGGACAGCTAAATAATTGGGGAACCGAAGCACGAGAATTGTTGTGGGCGGCGGCAATTTTGCACAATTGTGGTTTGTATGTGAGTCATTCTTCACATCATAAGCATTCCTATTACCTGATTCGCAACGGTGAATTACTGGGTTTCACCGATATTGAAATTGAAGTGATCGCTAACTTAGCTCGTTACCATCGCAAGAGTTCACCCAAGAAAAAGCACGACAATTACAATAATTTACCCAACAAATACTATCGGCATCTAGTCAAAGAAATCAGTCCTTTCTTACGTTTGGCTGTTGCTCTAGATCGCCGACAGATTGGGGCAATTTCTAAAATCCGCTGCCACTATATACCAGAGGACAAAGAATTATGTTTGCGTCTGACACCTGTAGATCCCAATGATACCTGTGCCTTAGAAGTTTGGAGTTTAGAAGATAAAAAAGTCGTGTTTGAAGAGGAGTATAACGTTAAAGTCGTCATCCAGCTAGAAAACCAACCCAGTTAACTCTAGCAACCGTAGTAGCGTGACCCAGCTAAAATGGTGGAATAGGTTGTAGGTTGGGTTTCGACTTCGCTCAACCCAACCGGATCTAGGGCTAAGGTTCCCTACTACGAACCCAATTATTACCATCAATTTAGGTAGTGCCAATCCAGTAGTGTGTTAGCGTTCGTGCAGTGTTCGCGAAGGGTAGCGTAACGCATCAACTAGAAGGCATAATTTAACAAATGAGGAATGACGTAGCTTGCTTCTCGCGCTCTTCAAGTATGACAAATGACAAATGATGAATGATGAATGACGAATGACGAATGACGAATGACGAATGACAATCAAGGTCGTCCTTTCTTCTCGTAATACTGCTGATGATACTCTTCGGCGAAATAATAATCAGAAGCGGGTTTAATTTCGGTCATAATATCCTGGTCATACTTACCAGACATCTGAAGCTTGCGCTTTGACTCTCTGGCAGCTTTCTCCTGATCCCGATTGTGGAAAAATACAACCGAGCGGTATTGCTCGCCGCGATCGGGTCCCTGACGATTATACTGGGTAGGGTCATGAATTGACCAAAAAACATTCAGCAGGTCATCGTAGGAAATTTGAGACGGATCATACTCCACTTGCACCACTTCTGCATGTCCAGTAATTCTGGCACAAACATCCAAATAGGAAGGGTTCTCAAAATGTCCTCCCATATAGCCGACGGATGTAGAAGTAACGCCATTTAATCGACGAAATGCCGCCTCTACTCCCCAAAAACAGCCTGCTCCAAATGTCGCTTTTTCCATAAGATATTCACCTATTTTTCCAACAACTGGGTATAAGTATAGTGGTGGAAATCAACGGACATGCCGTAGGGTGGGCATTGCCCACCAGCATACCAGTCAGTATCATTCACTTTAATTGTCTCCACCGACTTAGCCTAATTGAAGATGAACCAAGCATAAGTCAAAATTGCCAGAAACGCGAAGCCAAGGAGAGTTTCGCGTTGGTCTTGCCAAAGCCGAAGTATACTTTGCCTTATGGAACTTAAGGTTACTCTACGTTCATGACCGAGTTCATCCATGAGTTGAGCCACTCTAACATCAACTTCCTCAACGGAGACATCGCCTCGCTTGTAGGCGGCTTCTAACTCGTCAAGCTTTCTCCAGTAGTCTTTGGTGGATTCGATCAGATTAATCATGGTTACGCTAGGATTGTTAACTTATGTAAATATCCTAGCGTGACTCCTGGAGTCGGGGGGTGAGGTTTACCCAACCGCCTGGTGAGTAAGTAGGGGCTGCTGAATAAGTGCTGTGGTGAGGGGGAGCGAGGGAAGCCGGGGAAGCTGGAGGAGCAAGGGGTACATTTTTTCTGATAGCGGTGTAAGGAACAAGGCAGAGGGCAGAAGAGGGCAGAAGGAAAAAATACCCAAGCTATAAAAAGGGGTTTCAAAAGCAGATTAATCCTTCTCAGGTAATCTCGCTTCGCCAAATATCTGCTGCGGCGTCAATTCTAATCCCTCAAACAACGAATCGGTGATCACCATATCTTTCGTATAGGTTCGCGGTGGCGCATCGGGATAGAAAACGGTGATACTTCTGGCGTGAGGATCGACAATCCAAACTCGTAAGACTCCCGCTTCTAGATAATCGGTGGCTTTCTCGATCAATGTGCCAAATCTTTGTCCCTGTGAAATAATTTCAATGGCTAATTCTGGGGGAACTGGACAAGGTTCATCTTCCATCACGTCTGTCGGTAGTCGCTGATAAGAAATATAGGTTAAATCTGGCACAGGAACCCAGTCTTCACCCCGACGTTTTAACGCGATCGCCCATTCGGGATTCACTTCTCCCTGTTCCTGACACCACTGGTTCAAAAGCGTATACAAAGCACCCGTTACCCTAGCATGAAATCGTTTTGGTGACATTTTTGGTACTGCCTCGCCCTTGACTAATTCGTGAGTTACATCTGACTCTGGCATTGCCAGAAAGTCTTCAAGTGTAAGTTTTTTTTCTAACTGTTGCATGGCTATAAGTGATTTGTGATTAAGATAATTTTGAAATATCCTTGTCTTTTCTGTTCCCAGAAGCTTCCCCCTACACCCCATCTCCCTCATCTCCCCTATCTTCCTTATTCCATTATCCCCTTGTCCTCATTTTAATTAAGAGATCCCTAAATCATCACACAAAGCTGTTTCTGATCAAGACTCTGGAGTTCTAAACTAGGAGGAATGGGTTCAGGCAGGGGTTCAATACTGTGATAAAATGCATAGTTTAAATGGGCGGATTTAACCATTTGCTGGATACCATTGACTAATACTCTCGCTGTATTTGGTCCTCTGACTAAAGACGTGTAGAAAAATACATCGTATTTGGCTAAAGCAATCCCCTGACCCGCCTGACCAGTTTCATAAACATCCCAATTATACTGAATATCGACATTATTCAGGTTCCGGACTCGCCAAATAGCAAAACCATCTGTCCAGCCGATGTTCGTCAGTTGCAGCTTGGTCAAATTCTGTGTCATAAATCCCCCAATTCCCTGTTTTCAACGCTGTTTGCTGTGCTGTTTTCAGTATGGAAAAGAGATGTTAGCGATCGCGTTGACGTATTGTGTAACTTGATACTGAACTTAGATCAAACTTATGGGTCTGACATCACGATACCCTAGATCGTGCCAAGTTCAACGCGCTGGGAATCAACCTGAAAAATCAGTGATAATAGTTTTATGTTGCACTATCGCAAGTCCACGCTCATTGACGCACCCGTGGAGGTTGTCTGGAACTTTCACGAGCGTCCAGATATCCTAGAACGACTTACTCCGCCTTGGCAACCTGTTCAGGTTGTACGTCGCGAAGGTGGGTTAGGTGTGGGTGCGATTTCGGAATTTCGTCTATTTGTCGGTCCAATTCCGCTGCGCTGGGTAGCGATTCACATCGAATGCGAACCCTATTCCATCTTTACGGATAAACAGAAGGAAGGACCGATGGCGTATTGGGTTCATCGCCACCAATTTAATCCAGAAGCAGGCAAAACCCGCTTAACCGATAGGATTGAATATGGATTACCGGGAGGATGGCTAGTTGAGAGGCTGTTGGATTGGTGGGTAGACGCCCAACTCGAACAACTCTTTAGCTATCGCCATCAGGTGACACAAACTGAGTGCAGCAGAATTGGGGAGGAGACTTAGCTAGCTGTGTCAACTTACTACAGCCTAAGCAAGATCCCCTTGAAGAAGTCGGGGATCTGTCTGTGTTGCGATCGCGAATTTAATTTGAACGTGTTAGCGTGAAAATAAGGATGAGGGATAATATCAAGTCCGGTAACATTGGTTGTATAGAGTGGGGAAGGGGTAAAAGGGTAAAAGAATAGAAGAGTAAGGTTTTTGTCCCAATAACTACAGGTATGATAGACAAACGACACAACTGCAGATGACATGAAACAGTTTTACGTGCAGAGACGCACCCACTGTTTTCCCATCAATCAATAAATAGGGCAAATTTAGAAATAGGATCAAGTTAGAAACTTAATGAGTATCTTCACGCTGCAATCCGTTAAAAAAGATTTTGGCATTAAAGAAATCCTCAAAGATGCCAGCTTTAGCCTCGATGCTACCGATAAAGTCGGCTTAATCGGTACGAATGGATCGGGTAAATCCACTCTATTAAAAATGATTGCTGGACTGGAACCCATTGATGGTGGTCAATTTCTGGTCAATCCCGGCGCGAGAATTGCTTACTTACCCCAACAACCGGACTTAGATGAAAATCGTACCGTATTAGAACAGATCTTTGCCGATAGTGGTGAACAGATGAGACTCATCCGGGATTATGAGGAATTATCCCACAAATTGGCACGAAATTCAGACGATAAACAAGTGATGGCACGTTTATCTCAGGTGACGCAGCGCATCGAAACTCTAGGCGCTTGGGACTTAGAAACCAGTGCCAAAGTCATCCTCACGAAGCTAGGAATTCAAGACTTTGATACACCCATTGGTAATTTATCCGGAGGTTATCGGAAGCGCATCGCCTTGGCGACAGCGTTACTATCAGAACCCGATGTTTTACTGATGGATGAACCCACCAACCATTTAGATGCTATGTCGGTAGAATGGTTACAGGGATATTTAAAATCTTATCCGGGAGCCATTCTATTAATTACCCACGATCGCTATTTTTTGGATCAAGTCACCAATCGGATTATTGAAATTGACAGAGGTGATATTTATACCTACAATGGCAACTATGCCTACTACTTAGAGAAAAAAGCCCTAGCTGAAGAAACTGCCGTCAGTCAAGAACGGAAACATCAGAATGTATTGCGGCGAGAGTTGGAATGGCTGAAACGAGGTCCAAAAGCGCGGAGTACGAAGCAGAAAGCGCGAATTGACCGCATCCATCAGATGCAGGATCAAGAGTTTAAACAGGCTCAAGGCAAAGTCGATATTTCCACAGCCAGTCGTCGGATTGGCAAGAAAGTGATTGAGTTAGAGAATGTCTCTAAAGGGTATGGCGATCGCACGTTAATCCAAAACTTTACCTACGAATTTAGTCCCGACGATCGCGTTGGCATTATTGGCGAAAATGGGAGTGGTAAATCCACATTAATGGATATTATCACTGGGCGAATTGAGCCGGATTCAGGTGAGGTGGATATTGGCGCAACGATTCATATCGGCTATTTTGACCAGCATTCTGATGATTTACTAATGGCAATCAATCAAGATCAACGAGTGATTGATTACCTCAAAGAAGTGGCAGAATATGTGAAAGCTGGGGATGGAACGCTGATTACGGCGTCACAAATGTTAGAACGGTTTCTGTTTCCACCGAATCAACAATACATTCCCATTCATAAACTGTCTGGAGGAGAAAAGCGCCGCCTATTTTTGTTACGTGTTTTAATGAGCGCTCCCAATGTGTTAATTTTGGACGAACCGACCAATGATTTAGATGTACAAACGCTTTCGGTATTAGAAGATTACCTAGAAAATTTCAATGGCTGTGTGATTGTGGTATCTCACGATCGCTATTTTTTAGATCGCACCGTCAACAAAATTTTTGCCTTAGAATCAGAAGGAATTCTGCGTCAGTATCCGGGTAACTATTCTGTGTATCTGGATTACAAGGAAGCGGAAGCAGCAGCGGCTGAAGCCAGTGCTAAGATGCAACAGAAGTCAGAAAAGTCGGCAAATGGGGAAACGCTGACAACGCAATCGTCTGGTAATGGAAAACCGCGTCGGCTTTCTAATTGGGAACGGCGCGAGTTTGAAGAATTAGAGGATAAAATTCCCCAACTGGAAGCGGAGAAGGCAGAGGTGGAAAAAGCGCTGTATAATTCATCTCCTGGTAAAGTGGATCAGGTGCAGGAACTTTATCAGAAATTAGAAACCTTGACTCATACTATTGATACAGCCACAGAACGTTGGTTGGAATTGGCGGAAATTGGGGAATAGTCTTATGTCATTCGTCATTCGTCATTCGTCATACTCGCTTCCCAAAAGAAGCAAGCTACGTCATTTGTCATTTTTCCTTGATTAATGGACGGTGGTTTAAACTTCAAAATTGAACATTAAACATTCATAATTCAATGGCATATCAATCTATCGAGAATTACGGCATTATCGGCAATATGCACACCACAGCCTTAGTTGGCTTAGGAGGTTCAATTGACTGGTTTTGCTTTCCTCGACACGATTCTCCGAGTGTTTTTGCCGCATTACTGGATGCTGAGAAAGGGGGTCATTTTAAGATTGCTCCCTGTGTGGATGGCGTCACTCATAAACAGTTATATTGGCCCGAAACGAATGTGTTGGTGACTCGCTTCCTGGCGTCTTGTGGGGTAGGTGAGATTATTGATTTTATGCCTGTTGGTATGCCAGTGAATCAGAAAGGGTATCACTGGTTAGTGCGGCAGGTTAAAGTCGTTCGCTGCAAAATGAAGTTTCGCTTAGAGTGCTATCCTGCTTTTAATTATGCCCGCGATCGCCACGAGACGATTCTCTCATCCACGGGGGCGTGTTTTAAGTCGCCGTCTCTGAGTTTGGGGTTGGTGACGGATGTTCCTTTAAAACAAAATGAATGCGGTGTCTTCACCGAATTTACGTTAGAGTCTGGACAAACCGCCGTTTTTGTGCTGCAAGAAACTGACCAGGATGGGGGGTGTAGTTTGCCCCTGCGCCATCAAGAAGCGATTCAACTCTTTGACGATACGGTGGCGTATTGGCGACGCTGGATTGGCAAATGTACTTATGAAGGTCGATGGCGCGAGACGGTGGAACGTTCAGCCCTGGCGTTAAAATTACTCACCTACGAACCTACGGGAGCAATTATAGCCGCGCCGACTTGCAGCTTGCCAGAAATGATTGGGGGTTCCCGAAATTGGGATTATCGCTATACCTGGATTCGAGATGCATCCTTTACCCTGTATGCCCTACTCCGTATCGGGTTTACCGAGGAAGCCGCCCAGTTCATGCTGTTCTTGGAAAATCGCTGTCAGGAGTTGGATGCAGAAGATCCGTTGCAGATTATGTATGGTATTGATGGCTATCATGATCTCGATGAAGAGATTCTGGATCATCTTGAGGGGTATAAGGGATCTTACCCGGTTCGGATTGGCAATGGGGCTTATAAGCAGTTACAGCTTGATATTTATGGCGAATTGATGGACTCGGTATATTTGTTCAACAAATATGGCACGCCGATTTCCTATGACTTGTGGCTATCCCTACGGCGGTTACTGAATTGGGTTTGCGATAATTGGCAACGCCAAGATGAAGGAATCTGGGAAACACGCGGGGGACGTAAAGACTTTATTTACTCTAATCTCATGTGTTGGGTTGCACTTGATCGTGGTTTACGTTTGGCTCAAAAGCGCTCATTGCCAGCAGATCACCAGCGATGGCTTAAGGAACGCGATCGCATCTATGAAGAAATTATGACAAAGGGATGGAGTGAGGAGCGTCAAGCTTTTGTTCAATATTACGGTAGCACGTCCCTAGATGCCAGTAATCTGATTATGCCCTTAATTTTCTTCATGTCTCCCACTGATCCTCGCATGTTGAAAACCCTGGATGCGATTAATTCCCCCCCAGAAATAGGGGGACTGGTTTCCGATAGTTTAGTGTATCGGTATAATCCCGAAGAAGCGCCAGATGGTATTTCAGGGACAGAAGGAACGTTTAATCTCTGTACATTCTGGCTAGTTGAGGCGTTGACAAGGGCGGGAAAAGCAGACACTAAGCGACTTGATCGCGCTCGACTGATTTTTGAACAGATGCTCAGTTATGCCAACCATTTAGGATTGTATGCCGAGGAAACGGGATCAAGTGGTGAAGCGTTGGGCAATTTTCCCCAAGCGTTTACCCATGTATCTTTAATTAGTGCGGCGTGGAATCTGAATCGGGCGATCGAGCATAATTTATAGCGTATCAGTTCAAGAAGTCACGGCGATTAAAATCGCTGCTACACAAACAAAGTTCGCCTGCGCGGACTGGATTATAAAGGAGGTAATCAACCCAGATTTGTATTACCCACCGCTAACTGCTATTACGCCGACTGACGCTCTAGAACAGTAGTCCAGTAATCGAAATCGATGCTAGTTGTAGTTGTAGGTTGGGTTGACGCCAGGAAACTCAACAAAAGATACAGCAGTTTGCTCTGCTATGCGATACATTGTCGATCCCCCTAAATCCCCCTTAAAAAGGGGGACTTTGATCTACTGTACTTTATTACAGAATTAAGCGCTGTATCGATGCTAGAACTTCTGAAAAACAGTAGCACAATAATCAATGACGCGATCACTCCTACCTTACCTAAGGCAGAAAACTCTGTAGCGGCTCTCAACTGCTAACGATACACCCAAACATAGGGGCGCAAGGCTTGCGCCCTCACCTAAGTAGAATAGCACTGAAAATTTGCATTTTGGAGTCGCCACAACCCTTGACATACCGTAGGGTGGGCATTGCCAACCAACCTTTACATTGAATTGTTGGGTTTTTAACGCCTAGAATTGTGTAACATAGTGGCATAAGTTTCTAGTTTAAGTGTAGAAGTGACAGAAAAAAATGAGTTGTTGAAGCTTGTCATTGAAGTAGATGACGAACTAATTCAAGAGGGGGCAGAACCCTGGCAACGTCCTATAGGGACATACATGAAAATTGCACAGCGTTTGCACCCTGGTAGTAGCACTACTCTTGAAAACGATCCACTTTTCAACGCCGTTAATCAGATATACAGTGAATTATATCGTTCCTCCGATCTTCATAAGCCGCCTATGCATATAGGAGCCTTTATGTTCCGGGATGTATTTTTTCCTATACGCATTCCACTCATTGTTGGCACACCTGCAATCAAACCAGTGGATTTCATAGATGTACCTGAGAGACAAAAAAAATGGCTGTTTAATGATCAACAATCTGGGTTTGCTTTCTTTGATCAAGTCATTGATATTCTGGATTTTGTGTATGGACTTGATGACATTAATAAAATAAGTAAACTCCCTAGTAAAACGGTGGAATGGTGGTTTCTAGCCAAACAGCAACTTGAGGCAGCGGCAGCGACTGTATTAGGTTCATTCAATAAATATGCTGTAATCCAAAATTGTTGTATATCGACAGAACTGCTATTAAAGGGCGCTCTTATGGCTAAAGGGATTAATGAGGAAACTTTGAAAAGCAAGAAACAGGGTTATGGACACAACCTGGAAAACTTGGTATATAAAACTGCTCAACAGTTACCAAACCTCGATCAAAAAACTGTATTATTCGCCGTTAAGCAACTTCCAGACTATGTTGAAAGTCGGTATGAAGCCAAAGATTTTTCCCGTTTAGCTCTTGGGAGTTTTTTGATGAATACCCAGTTCATTGGCGGTGAAATTATACGCCAGTTTAGCGATCGTAACTTTCGTAAAGACTTCAAAGCTACGCCGGATGATCCTTGGATCTTGACTCATCGGACATTTCCCAAACAAATAAAATGAAGTGAGTCAATAAGATATTATACATTAATAGATATTCTCTAATTCCGCTACCCGATAAACTGCTGTTCGGCATTTAAACCTTAATGTCAATAATGGCGAAATCACGTTCAGTGCGAGCATCTTGCTCGCTACCCATTCCCAATTTAAATGCATGACAGCTTAACGCCCAGCGATATCCTTTTATCTGTGCTGATGTGGTAACTCGGTGAAGCTGGCTTTCGTCCATATTTACCCATCACCCTGCTCTATCAGCAACAATCTGTCGCCACATCCGGTTGACTAGACACAGGCGTAACTGTGCATGTACTCCCTGATCCAATCGGTGTTGAACTGGGATATGAGTGGGAACGACAGACAACTACGTTGAGCTTAAAGGGAAACTTGGCACAGTATGAAGCTTGTGCTGTGGTTGTTCAAGCCGCGATCGCACAGTTTGAACCGATATAACCACCCCACCCCCTTTAAATGAATTGTGAACAAAAACAGGGGTGGAATACTTGCTGAGAAATTGTTAGCTGTATATGATAGATAAAAGTTTATGAATTCAATAAGAACCAATGAAGTTTTGCTATCGCGGTGTCTCTTACGAAAAAAAGCCTGTTCAATTTAAAATTGTTGACACAGGTGAGGTCGCAAAATTCCGGGGAGGTTACTATATGGTTCACCGGACAGCGATGAATTTAGCCCCCCAGGATAAATCAGGATTGGTTTATCGAGGTGTTCCTGAAGATAAAGGTAAGCATACCGTACAATTTTTGGGGTGCAAATACAATATTTCCCATGTATTTGTTCAACCTATAAAAGCACAAGCTTAATTTCTAAAAAGAACAACATGTTGACTTAGCTATTTTAAAATAAACAGGGATAGAAGTGTATCATTGTTTTCCCACTTACATTGCTGATTAGCGGAATAGCTAAGTTCTTAAATTGATTTTGGTGATTCCTTGCCACTCCCAATTTCCTCGTTCTTACTCTGGAAGAGAGAACGGGGCATTTTCTTGACAAAATCTGGATTTAATGGTATTATTTCGCGTTTAAATTGGGTATAGGTAGCGAGCAAGATGCAAAGCCTGCGGCATGGCTTCGCTTAACGCACACCAAGGATGGGAGCTATTATGGAGCTTCAGCCATCGAAGCAGAAATTTTTATAAGCGTTGAACCTATCGTCGCTTAAACCCTTACAGGATCAAGCTTAACGATAAGTATCGTACATCAGGACTGAGATGATTTTAATTTAAGGGCGAACGATGGGACTCGAACCCACGAATGGTGGAACCACAATCCACTGCCTTAACCCCTTGGCTACGCTCGCCATACAGTTTTTTAGTATAGCATCAAGTCGGTGAGTTGCAACAGTATTTCTTGGCAATTTACCGGAACTCATACGTTAGAGGCGAAAGTCATAACCCATGGAGGCTTAACGGAGTGGCATGAAATCGTTAAAAATTATTACAGCATTGGGTGGAACCGCGCTAGTTGTGCTAGGAGTTGGATTGGCATGGATGAATCCGGGTAAGGAGGCTTATGAGGAGTACGCCGTTGAAAAACTCAGCACCTACCTCAAAGATGAAGTTTGCACTCAAACCCCCAAGCAATTAGAGTTTCTCAATCCTGATCCAGAATTCCTCAAGCGTCAATGCCAATCCCTCGTGGATACGGGACGTCCCCAAATCCAGCAAATTATTGACCAGCAGACTGAACGACAAAACTGGGTAATTTTCAGCATTTACCGCACCGATATTAACATCAGCCCCTTATTGCCCGCTTACCATTTTGAAACGGTGGGAGTTTTGCAACAATTTTTGACCTATCAGGCGCAACAGCAGTAGGGGTTTGGTCTCCAAACCCTGTTTGGTTTCCAAACCCCTTTTTGTCACCAAACCCCTTTTTCGGTGAATTTTTGCCAAAATACGAAAGGCAAACATGGTAAATCAATATAAATAGGTACAAGCATGGCATCCATTCGTGAGCTGCACCAACAACTTATCGACAAAGAACGCACCAGTGTTGAAATCACGCAAGACGCCCTCAATCGCATTCAGGCGCTAGAACCGAAAATCCATAGCTTTTTGCATATTACAGCCGACTATGCCCTTGAACAGGCGCGTCAAGTGGATGCCAAAATCGCAGCGGGGGAAGAAATCGGCATGTTGGCGGGGATTCCGATTGGCATCAAAGATAATATGTGTACTCAAGGTATTCCCACTACCTGCGCCTCTCGCATCCTGGAAAACTTCGTCCCACCTTATGAGTCTACCGTGACTCAAAAACTTAAGGATGCGGGGGCTGTCATGGTGGGCAAAACTAATTTGGATGAATTTGCTATGGGGAGTTCCTGCGAAACCTCTGGCTATCAACAGACAGCGAATCCATGGGACTTGTCCCGCGTCCCTGGGGGTTCCTCTGGGGGTTCGGCTACGGCGGTTGCGGCTAGCGAATGTGTGGTTGCGATCGGTTCGGATACAGGGGGTTCAATTCGTCTACCTGCATCATTCTGCGGGATTGTTGGCATGAAACCCACCTATGGGTTAGTGTCTCGTTATGGTTTAGTCGCTTATGCATCGTCGTTGGATCAAATTGGTCCGTTTGGACGAAGCGTAGAAGATGCGGCTATTTTACTTAACGCGATCGCAGGCTATGATCCAAATGACTCAACCAGTCTCAAGCTGGAGATTCCCGACTACACCCAATCCCTGCAACCTGATTTAAAATCCAAAGGTCTCAAAATTGGCATTATTAAAGAAACCTTTGGTGAAGGCTTAGATCCTGTCATTGCCCAAACCGTTCAACAAGCCATTGATCAGCTCAAAAGCCTAGGTGCTGAAGTACAAGAAATTTCTTGTCCCCGATTTCGCTATGGATTGCCCGCCTACTATATTATTGCTCCCAGTGAAGCCTCAGCCAACCTCGCTCGCTACGATGGCGTCAAGTATGGGTTTCGCACGCCGGAAGCCGAAAATCTTTTAGAAATGTACAAGAAAACTCGTGCAGCCGGGTTCGGGGCGGAAGTCAAGCGCCGGATTATGTTGGGAACCTATGCTCTATCCGCTGGCTATTATGACGCTTATTATCTTAAAGCGCAAAAAGTTCGTACCCTAATTAAGCAAGACTTCGAGCAAGCCTTTGAAAAGGTAGATGTTTTAGTTTGTCCCACCGCCCCAACTCCTCCATTTAAAGCCGGAGAAAAAATCTCAGATCCGTTAACTATGTACTTATCGGACTTAATGACAATTCCCGTAAACTTGTCAGGATTACCAGGAATGAGTATTCCTTGTGGATTTGATGACCAAGGATTACCCATTGGGATGCAACTAATTGGGAAAGTATTGGGCGAAGAACAGGTATTTCAAGTCGCTTACGCTTACGAACAGTCTACGGATTGGCATCTCAAACAACCACCGCTTAAATAGAACATGTAGAGACGTGCCATGGCACGTCTGGGTGCAGGGAGGCAGAGGTGCAGGGGCAAGGAGATATAATTTGTAGGGGCGGGTTTGACCGATAACATTATCGAGAAAACTGATAACTTGACTCAACCCGCCCTAATTGGAAAACAAGGTGAGTCAAAAACAGCATCAAGTTTGTAGTCGTTTAACGCTTTGATTTGCCCTGGGAGAGTATTACGGGAATGAATAATTATATTTTATTGCTGGGAAAGAGGTTCCTAATTCTAGCGGGAATTGTCGCCATCATTTATCTGTTAGCCTGTATCTCTATCTGGTTAGGGCAAAATCGCCTAGTTTTTGTTCCCACTAAGACCATTAAAACTACACCAGAAGACTTGGGCTTAAGTTATCAGGAGGTGTGGATACCTGTAACTTCTGATCAGCCAGAACGTCTCCATGGGTGGTGGATTCCCGCCACCTCGCCCAAAACCGGGGTACTGCTGTATTTACATGGAAATGGGGAGAATATTGGCGCGAATATCGAACGGGCAATGGAATTTCACCAATTGGGTTTGGATGTCTTGTTATTTGATTACCGAGGCTATGGTCAAAGTGAGGGCAAGTTTCCCACTGAAACCCAAGTGTACCAAGATGCTCAAGCGGCGTGGGATTATCTGGTGCAGCAACAGGGTATTCCGCCCCAGAATATTGTCGTCTATGGTCAATCTCTAGGGGGCGCGATCGCGATCGATTTAGCGGTGAAAAATCCCAGCATTCAGGGTTTGATTTTGGAAAGTACATTTACCTCAATGCGGGATATGGTCGATCATCAAGGAATCTATGGGTTATTTCCGGCTGATTTGCTGCTGACGCAAAAGTTTAACTCGAAAAGCAAAGTTCCTGCTCTTAAAATGCCGATTCTTTTAATTCACGGCACAGATGACCCCGTTGTACCTGCTTACATGAGCCAAGTTTTATTTGATACTATAACAGGTTCAAAACAACTCTTCCTGGTTCCTGATGCGGATCATGATAATGTGGCTACTGTAGCTGGCAAAGACTATCAGCAAAGGATTCGACATTTTCTTCAACTCAAATCTAATCCTGAACCACAAATATCAAAAGACTAAAATTATCTGTACTTCTGCTTTCTGCCCTCTGCCTTGCCTCAACTCAAAATATTATTAGTTCCCTAATCTCAACCGTTAACCTTAATTGTGTCCACCTACTTAGTACCTTTGCCTTGATAATAAAGCATCTTCCTTTAGGTTAGTTTTAACACTATCTTGCTCCTTACTTAGGATTCAAAAGGAGTAAATTATAAGTCTGACTTAAGATCAATGTTACTTCTCAAGATTTTATATAGATTAAAAGTATAGTCAGTTAAATTGTTGGGACAGGTTTAACAAGTTTTATTTGATGAGGCAATTTTTCCAGCCTAATTTCTGTTCAAGATTCATCGAGACTGACTAGATAAGACCCAAAACGTTAAAAAATTCATTTTGTAAGGAGATTATAATTATGAGTACCAGAATTTTCCCATCCAGTTTTGTATCTGTCGGTGTGGTGTCTGTGATGTCTCTAGCCTCTGTCGGTTTAGCTAGCGCCCCCATAAACGCACAAGTCCCTGAGGCTGCTACTGATCTAGAGGAATATGACACTACAGCACCCACACTAGGCTATGGTAATACGGGAGAAACCGTTGCCGATGTGCAAAGCTTCTTAAAAGAGCAAGGGTATTATAATGGCGCAATTGACGGCGTTTATGGTGAAAGAACTCGTGAAGCCGTTAGAACCTTCCAAGAGGATCGAGGCTTATTTGGAGATGGCATCATTGGGAATCAAACCTGGGATGCTATGACTGATTTGGAAGCGGGAACTGAGGACGATTTTATAGACAGGGAGTCCGATTTGGAAGCGGGAACTGAGGACGATTTTGGGATCGAGTAATACGAACTCGCCTACTACAAAAGGCTTGCTCATGACAAAAGACTGATTATCTCATATCAAGGAAAATCCTCAGGTAACCTTTCAATGTTCCTCGTAGGGGCGCAAAGACATGCGCCCTAACTGAATAGGAACAATCTGTTCTCTTTTTAAGATGATCAGTTTCCGACAAACCTGAATTATCATCCCAGTTACAATCGCAGCTATTTTACACGAAAACTGGCTCAAATTTGACTCAAACCTATACCACTTTTAATTTCCCCCTCTCCCTCTGAGGTGGGTTGACCTAAATCTTTTCAGCCTTTATTTTAGCTCTATTGTCAAATTAGAGGTTGAATATCGGATGAGACGAAATTTAATCTACGCCATTCTACTGGTAACGTTCGCTATCCTAACTTACCTATTTGCACCGCAACCGCAGCCAGCATCAGCCTGCGCCTGTTGCGTCGATGCAGGAACCTGGGAGCAATACTCGCAAGATGTCGGAGACTACGAACTCAAAACCTTCAATGAACTCCAATTTGCCCCCCAAGCTGAACTTTACATGACTCCTGCTGGGGCAAGCCTTATTGAAGGACTAGGCAAACCATCACCTCCCTATACAATATCACGATCAACTAATGGCAAAAAGTGGAATTTCCAGTTCACTGATGACCAAGGGCGAACCGGAAATCTGTCCTTCTCCTATCCCCAAACTGTGACTCATTTTCGCAGTTCCCTCGGTAGTCAATTGGAAGGGCAAGTAGACCTTTACAAAGAATACCGCGCTGAGGGAAAAGTTTCTGGTAATGGGATTTTTGCTCCGGGAATAACTGATAATACCCGGTTCAAACTCATCTTACAGAGTACGGGAAATAAATGTATGAGTTCTGAACAATTTGATAGTTGGCGTTTGAATGTGTCTGGATCCGAAGCAGAGTACGCCTTTTATGGCAATTTGAACTGAATTTTGTCCTCCCCAAAACAACCCCACCCTAACCCTCCCCTTACAAAGGGGAGGGAACATTTCCCCCCTTAGCAAGGGGGGATTAAGGGGGGTTATTTTCAAGGTAACGAGATTCAACATTTCACACAGAAAGCTTTTAACCTTAAGTTGACACCAATGTACTGACGTGCGCCCCTACACTTTCCGGTTCATTCAGAACTACCAAATCCTCCACCCCCAGGCGTCTCAATCACAAACACATCTCTCGCCTCCATTTCCACAACCGCCGTATTTCCTAATTCCTCAATCGTTCCATCCTGACGTTCCACATAATTCTTCCCCACAGCACCCGCTTCTCCCCCCTGTAATCCAAAGGGTGCAACAACTCGATGTCCGGATAAAATTGCGGCTGTCATCGGTTGCAAAAACCGCATCCGCCGAATCACACCATTCCCCCCACACTGCTTCCCCTTTCCACCACTATTTCCACGAATGCCAAACTGTTCTAATATCACCGGAAACCTCCATTCTAAAACTTCTGGGTCGGTTAAACGAGAATTGGTCATGTGGGTATGTACTGCATCTGCCCCATTAAACTCTACCCCAGCACCGGAACCGCCACAAATGGTTTCATAATATTGATAATTTTCATTACCAAAGGTAAAATTATTCATTGTTCCCTGAGATGCAGCCATTACCCCCAACGCCCCATATAGCGCATCGGTAATCACCTGGGATGTTTCCACATTCCCCGCCACAACCGCCGCCGGATAACGGGGATTTAATAGACAGCCTTCGGGAATAATAATATCTAGGGGTTTGAGACATCCAGCATTCAATGGAATATCATCATCCACTAACGTCCGGAAGACATAGAGAACCGCCGCTTTACACACCGCAGCCGGGGCATTAAAGTTATTGGATAACTGTGCCGATGTCCCAGTAAAATCAATCGTGGCGCGGCGATTTTCTCGGTCAATGCCAATGGCAACTTGAATCTGCCCGCCTGTATCTAATTTATAGGTAAAATTGCCATCTTTCAGCACATCAATGACACGCCGCACCGACTCTTCGGCATTATTCTGGACGTGTCCCATATAAGCTTGTACGGTGTCTAATCCCGACTGTTTCACCATCCGCCGCAACTCTTGCACACCTTTTTCATTGGCAGCAATTTGTGCTTGTAAGTCGGCGATATTTTGGGTGATATTTCGCACCGGATAGGTGCCAGATAGGAGTAATTCGGATAATTCTTTTTCTCGGAAACGTCCGGATTCTACTACCTTAAAATTATCAAGTAATACTCCTTCTTCGTCTACGGTTGTGCTATCCGGTGGCATCGAACCGGGAGTAATTCCGCCAATGTCCGCATGGTGTCCCCGGGAGGCGACGTAGAATAAGGGTGACGAATTTTGATCCCCCCTCGCCCCCCTTTTTAAGGGGGGTTGATTTGGGGACGGGGAGGATGTAGGAGTGGATTTTGTCGAAGATTTGCTCGTTTGATCAACAGTATCGGTAATCCCGCTTTCGTCCAGAAAAACTGGGGTAATTACCGTGACATCAGGTAAGTGTGTCCCACCGTTATAGGGATTATTAATCGCATAAACATCTCCCGGTTTGAGACTATCGCCATACGCCTCAATTAAACTGCGAACGCTTTCACTCATGGAACCCAAATGTACAGGGATATGAGGGGCATTGGCAACGAGTTGTCCTTGTCCGTCAAAAATAGCACAGGAGAAGTCTAACCGTTCTTTGATATTTACCGAATAACTGGTGTTTTGCAGTGTGGTTCCCATTTGTTCGGCAATGGAACGGAAAAGATTATTAAAGATTTCTAGCGTTACCGGATCAGGCTGGGAAAGGTTTGTTTGTTGATTGTCAATTGTTGATGGTTGATTGTTGACTTTTGATTGTTGGGTTTTCTTTAAAATTAAATGATTCCGTTCGGTTACTTCAGCTTGCCAACCCGGTTCAATGACATTGGTTCCCGTTGTTTCAATAATTAATGCAGGTGCGGGAATAGAGTCTCCAGGCTGTAAATCGTCTCGCTTAAATACAGGGGTTTCGTACCATGCATCGGCAGTATACATCTGCACCTTGGCTACAGGTTGCGGCGGTTCTGAACGTTGACGCTGAATCACGGGTTCTTCTGGCACATCCATCGGCTGGATTACTTCTACCGATACCGAGTCCACAATTAGGGCTTTTTCTTCCACAATAAACCCATAACGTTGCCGATGCGCTTCCTCAAATTGCTGTCGCATTTCAGCCACGCTACCGAAATCGATAATTAAGGGTGAGTCTGTCCCCTGATATTTCAAATGCACTTTGCGGATGACTTGACTATCAATTGGCGTGGATTCTCCTATCTGAGTCGTGGCAATTTCTTCTTTGCCGCTGGCTATTAACTCGGTGAATATTTCCTCCAAGGGAGCAATATCTGGTGTCCCTACCGACAGTAATTCCTCCGTTAATTTGGCTTCTACCGAACGTTCCCGCAAGGTTCGCACATCTGCCAATCCCATCCCGTAAGCCGATAATACCCCCGCATAAGGATGAAGAAATACCTGTTTCATCCCCAAAGCATCAGCAATTAAGCAGGCGTGTTGTCCGCCAGCGCCGCCAAAGCAACACAAGGTATAGTTGGATACGTCATAGCCTCGTTGTAAGGAGATTTTCTTGATCGCATTTGCCATTTTTTCGACGGCAATGGCTAAAAATCCGGCGGCGACGGCTTCGGGTGTTCGCTTATCCCCAATATCTGCCGCCAATTGACTAAATTTATCTCGCACTACCTGGTCATTTAAGGGTAAATTGCCATCAAGTCCAAACACTTTAGGAAAGAACTCCGGCTGCAATTTCCCCACCATGACATTGCAATCGGTTACGGTTAACGGACCCCCCTTGGAATAAGCAGCCGGACCCGGATTTGCCCCCGCCGATTCGGGTCCGACTCGATACCGCGCCCCATCAAATTTCACGATTGAACCGCCACCCGCCGCTACGGTATGAATGGACATCATCGGGGTACGTAATCTAACGCCCGCAATCTCGGTTTCAAAGGTGCGTTCGTATTCGCCGTTGTAATGGGCGACATCGGTAGAGGTTCCGCCCATATCAAAACTAATAATCTGATCAAATCCGGCTAATTGACTGGTTTGTACTGCGCCAACAATACCTCCTGTTGGACCAGATAAAATACTGTCTTTTCCCTGAAATGTGCGGGCGTCTGTGAGTCCACCGTTGGACTGCATGAACATTAATCGGATCGATTGTTGATTGTTGATTGTTGATTGTTGATTGTTGATTTCTCCGGCTAATTGACTGGAAACTTGGTTAACATACCGCCGCAGAATGGGAGATAAATAGGCATCAACAACAGTGGTGTCACCCCGACTAACTATTTTCATCAAGGGTGTGACGTCATGGGAAACTGAGATTTGAGTAAATCCGATCGCACTCGCTAAGTTGGCAAGTTCCTGTTCGTGCCCCGGATAGCGATAGCCATGCATTAAGACGATCGCACAACTGCGAATTCCGTTATCATAAGCGGCTTGTAAGGCTTGGCGAGTGGCGTCTATCTGCACCGGAATTAATTCATCTCCGTGGGCGCTGTAGCGTTCCTCGACTTCAATCACCCGTTCGTAAAGCATTTCTGGTAAGATAATCTCACGGGCAAATATATTGGGGCGGTTTTGATAGCCGATGCGGAGGGCATCGCGGAAGCCTTTGGTGATCATTAAAACGGTGCGATCGCCTTTTCTCTCTAGTAAGGCATTCGTGGCTACGGTTGTCCCCATTTTCACGGCGTCAATCTGTTCGGTGGGAATCGCTGCATCAGCGGAAAGTCCCATCACTTCGCGAATTCCCTGTACTGGTGCATCGGTGTAGCGATCGGGGTTTTCTGAGAGGAGTTTGTGAATTACCAATTGTCCATCGGGGCGACGCGCCACAATGTCGGTAAATGTGCCGCCGCGATCAATCCAAAATTGCCACCCTTGATTAGAAGTCATGTCTACTACTGATGCCCTAGTGTATGCCAGCACCTTGTCCAAAAATTGTACAATAACTCGGCATCTTGGTGATTGTATTGCTGGTTGTGGATTTTGCGATCGCGTTCAATCGCCAGCCACAATTGCTGTAGTTGTTGGCAGGTGGTACAGTGTTGAATTTGACAGGCGATGGCGTTAAACCATTGGCGTAATTGGCGATAGCTGATGAATTGTCCACCTTTGTCGCGGCGATGGACAAAAACAATATATGCCCAAGATTCCACACGCACAATCAAATGTTTAGGGATTTTCAGGAGTCGGGCGATACTGCTGGGGCTGATCCGGAATTTCTGGGCGGGTTGGAGGCGGCGAAATAAAGGTGTCATGATGGCTTACCCTGTTGATTGATGGCAGCAATATCCGTGGCGACGCGATGAATTTCGGTCACTTGGGATTTTTTCGGCGGATCTTTGATTAAGATGAGACACTGAGAAGGAAAGACCAGCCAGCCACGCCCTATCTTGACGCAACTGTTTCAATCGTCTGGTCTTTTCTGTTGTCATCACATGTTATCGTGTCACGTTTACATGGCTTTTGTCAAGATGACATGTTGGCGTGACAAAAAGCAACGCTATGACCAAAAAACAGTCAAAAGAAGCTGAATCTCCATTAAAGATACTCAGAGAACGACTAAATTTAACTCAAGAGGAGTTAGCTAGACAGTGTCGCATTCCGTTGCGAACCTATGTGCGATGGGAGACAGGTGAGGCGACTCCTCGACCGACGATTCCCCAAGTCAAAGCGTTATGTCGGGAGTTGGGCGTCTCGATTGAGGATTTGCCAGATGAATTTGGTCCGATGCAAGTTTCGGCTAAAGACAATCCGCGATCGCAATCTGATGATGTTTTAGAATGAAGCCCTGAAAGCCCTGAACTAAAGAAAGCCCTGAACTAAAGTTCGGGCTAAAAGCTTAAACCCGTTAAAACGGGTTCAAAGATTTACCTAGTCCTTGAGAACACGACTATTTGCCTTGAACTTAAACGTATCTAAATGCGCTTAAGCGTGTCAAGCCTTGCTTAAACAGAAGAGGCAACTGTAACGAATCTTGAAATGTTACCATTTAGGCGAAGTGTTCATTAGAAAGCGAACCCAGGAATTAGCCGATAAAGTTCATCAGATGCAAACCAACGGCGAAGTTTGAGCTTTAGCGACACAGGGGGGAGAATTTCGTCGGGTATTGCTGTGGTGGATTGAGGATTAACTTAGCACGAGTGCGATCGCAAGTCACGAAAAGACCCCGATTAAACAACCGAAATCACTTTTGCCTCCACCAATTTATGTGAGGTACGTGATCATACACAATAATTGCTTCCATATCTCCTGTACAAGTAAATTAGTACACAATCTCTAGACAGGAGATAATCTATGATAAAAAGGGCTTTTACCTATAGCCAGGTAGGTAAAAAAGGAGTTCGTGTTGCATCGGGTGTTGCAGAGAATCCCTCAGAATTCGTCCGCATACGACATGATTAATATGGGTTCTTACAAAGGAGGAGAGCTACCACCTAACACTAAAATACTACTAATGCACTCACACCCTGATGATCATGGCACTGGAATGGCAAAATTCATCTCTGAGGATGATGTAAACGCTTTAGTGTACTTGAATCAACGTTACAGCTATATGGTCACAGTTGATGGAACAGTCTACCGTTTCACCAGGGATACACCTTCATGTAGTGTGGCAAGAATCGTCAGGGAACTTAAGTACAGTGGATGGGTCAAACCAGAAACTTAAGAGGATGGAACTATGCCATTTTTTATTCAAAATGTAACAAAATGTGCGATCTGCGATCAGGTAATTGATAATCGTTATGATGCAGCACAACTCCCTTATATTCATCCAAAGGTCTCAAGCTCCCTGGCACAGTTAGCAAGAAGGTTTGTACATCGGTCATGTTGGCGAGAATGGAAAGACGCGAACTTATTTTCAACGGCAGCGTTTAATCTAGCCAAAGAGGTAAACTCGCACGAATCCGCTCTCAAAATTGAGTTTGCCAGCGATGGATTGATTGTATTTTGGGTAGCGGCTATGAATAGCTATCGATGGCAAGACTTTAAGTTACTTGTGACGATAGATATTCCTGTATCAGAAGCATTCAGAATGGGAAATCATATTGTTTCGGCGTTTTTGGAAAAAGATTTTCACCGTACATTTCTAATGGGGGATTATATCTGGAAAATCAGACGTGATGATTCGGAAAATGTTGAATTTACGATAAAGGAAGGAGAGCAACTTGCCGACAAATTTATCGTTGCCACAGACAGACATAGTTGCTGGGTAAATGCGATGAAAGAAATCATAGCGCAAGGAACTCAGAAGGTAGGCGAAATCCCGACAGTGAGTACATCGGGTTACTAGGACATCGGTCAAGAAACCGGGTTTCTTTGGGTCAAAGGTTGATATTGTATTGTCATTCTCACGAGAAACCCGGTTTCTAGGAATACTTGACCGGGGAAGCGGGAGAAGCTGGGGGAGAAAAAATTTAATTCAAGCTTATCCGAGCAGTAGGGTGGTTCAAGTGAATCTAGCATGGAATATTGTCAGCAAGACTTGGAAAAGGTTATTATAACGACTTAAAAATAGTTTACGCTGAGGGGTGTAACCCCTTTTTTTTATTACTTCGCTCTACTCGGTCTCCTACCGATGCAGCGTTTCGTCAGGGTATTGAATATGACTACCACCTTAGCCTATAACTACCAATTTGGCGGATGCCTACCCGCCGATTCCCCCACTTATGTGTGGCGACAGGCAGATGTTGAACTCTACAACGGGTTAAGGGCAGGGGATTTCTGCTATGTCCTCAACTCCCGACAGATGGGGAAATCTAGCTTGCGGGTGCAAACCATGCGCCGCTTACAAGCGGAAGGATTTGCTTGTGCGGCGATTGATTTAACCAAGATTGGTTGCCAAAATCTCACGCCAGAGCAATGGTATGCTGGTTTAGTCCGTCGTTTGGTGATTAGTTTCAATCTGACCCAACAATTTAACTTGCGTCGATGGTGGCGCGATCGCGATTTACTTTCGCCCGTACAACGCTTCAGTGAGTTTATTGAACGTATCCTCCTTCCGGCGATTCCGCAACCAATTGTTATTTTTATTGATGAAATTGATACGGTTCTCAACTTAAACTTTCGCGTCGATGACTTTTTAGCGGTGATTCGTGGCTGTTATGATAGTCGTGCCGATCATCCCGCCTACCAACGCCTCACATTTGCCCTGTTGGGTGTCGCGACTCCCTCAGAGTTAATTCAAGATAAACATAGCACCCCGTTTAACATTGGTCGGGCAATTGAACTGACAGGCTTTCAATTAAATGAATGTTTACCCTTAGCCCAAGGATTAGCCACCCACGTTAACTATTCTCCCGCCATTATCCAGGAAATATTAACTTGGACAGGGGGTAAACCCTTTCTCACCCAAAAGCTGTGTCAGATTGTCCTGCATCAAGCTGAACTCTGGTTACCCACAAAGATTCCCCAAGATAAATCCCAAATTAGCGTGTGGATTGAACAGTTGGTGCGATCGCACATCATTGACAACTGGGAAGCCAAGGATGAACCGGAACACCTGAAAACCATTCGCGATCGCCTATTACCTAACTGTGCCAGTACCCGTCAACTTTTAACACTCTACCAGCAAATTCTCGATCGCGGAGAAATTCCTGCCGATAATAGTCCAGAACAACGAGAATTGCGCCTATCGGGATTGGTAGTGAAACAGCCAATTGGGGAAATCTACGCCCAGCCTGTTTTGAAAGTCTATAACCGCATCTACGCCTCTATCTTTAATCGGGATTGGGTAACCAACGCCCTGAATAATCTGCGCCCGTATCACTCGGCGATGGCGGCTTGGTTTTTCAGTGGGTGTCAGGATACGTCTTATTTGTTGAACCGAAATCAATTACAACAAGCCTTAATTTGGGCAAAAGGGAAACGCTTAAATCAAAAGGACTACCAGTTCCTGAATGCGAGTCGTCAGCAGATTATCGCTGGTTCTTATCGAGGAAACCCCAACCCCCAGAAACAATTAGATACAACATCGACAAGAAAACCCTCTCCACAACCTACCCCTCCAGACTTCTTACCAACGTCTCCGCCGCGTTCCTTGAGTGCCGACGAGCAGATATTATATGATCATTTACTCTATTGGGTACAACGAGAATCCCCCCAGCAACTCATTGAACGATTTGAACAACTCTTTATTACCGCGAAAAACTACGCCGAACCCGATATTATCGCCGCCTTCCACCGAATTATCCTCGCTAATCCCCGTCATCAAGACTTTACCCATATTCTCAATCGGTGCTGCCATATCTTGATTAATCGATGGCAAATGCAAGGCAACCACGATCAGGCGATCGCGCAATTGGTGGCACTATTTGAAAAACCCTTTCAACTGGGGACAATTAAGGCGACATCGGGACTATCCAAGCGATTGCGACAACTCTTGCAAGTATTTACTCAAAGTGAAGACTTTCAAACCCTAAAACGCTTGGTCAAAGTTGTTGATCACACCACCGATGTGGATCGCCAAGACTCCAATCCCGCGTTAGGACAATTGATTTGTCGATACCCTTATTTATACACCCACGCCTTACTAAGTTCCGATAGTTCCTACGAACATCAGCAAACTATCCGCCACATTCAAACTCAACGTCAGTGGCAATTAGAAATGAACCTCTCGCAATATGTCACCTATCTAATCCGGCGAGTGCGACTGGCGTCCAGTAAAACCCCCACCGCAGACACCACTCTGGTTCAACCTGTACCCAATCCGACTCTGTTAAGCGATCGCGAACTCTACTTCGCCCTGAAGCAGTTTATGGGTAAAGTTGAAGGATCTTACACGTACCGAGACTTAGCCCAACGTTTTCTCAAGCAAAGTAATCAAACGCGCTCTTATCGTGCTTTTAAAGCTGATTTATATGAATACTTAATAGCAGCAATTGAACCCACCTATGGTAAACATCAATTCAATCAGCGTTTAGCGCAACATCTCAAAAACACCTTGCCGGATAGCGATTCTAAGAAAATAAACGATTTTTTATTGCTGAGAACCTGTAGTCAATTACTGAGTTTCTTAGTCAGCAGTCCTCAGCATCCCAATCACTACGTCTTTATTGATTTAATTTCTAATATGGGGTCGATTCGTACCACAGGATTATTGCTGAAAATCATTCTGCTATGTGGCAAGGTTAAACCGGATTTAGAAAAGCGATTGTCAATTTTGTTCAATCACTACGAATGTCAAACAATTAATAATATTTTTTGGTTGGTTCAATCTCTAGAAAATCTTAATGTTGCCTTTTTTGTCAATTTTGGCAATATGGATCTGTCTCGGATTCAAAAATAATTGTCTTATGTTAGGGAACGGGGAACAGGGAATGTTTTGACCCTTTTATCGCTTCAATCAAGAAAGCCTGGTGCGTGTGTAGGGGCGGGTTTGACTATTATCGTTTCTTTCCTCACCCAGATACGACTAAACCCGCCCCATATCCCTTCCCTTATCCTCAAGTTGCAAGTCAAACTCATAACGAGTATGATTTAGAGGTAAACATTAAGAGACAGAGGTGTTACTTGGCACTATGGTAGAAGTTCGAGAAATTCCGCTACAGCAAATCCGCCGTCCCCTTCCCCGAGAAAACGACGCCAATAAGGTGCTGGAGTTGATGAAGTCCATCCAAGAAGAGGGATTAAGAGAACCCATAGATGTACTCGAAGTTGATGGAGAGTATTACGGATTCTCTGGGTGTCATCGATTTGAGGCACATCAGCGCCTAGGTAAAGAAACGATTAAATGCCGGGTTCGCCGCGCCCCTCGTGCTGTCTTGATGCGACATTTAGCCTGAGAAGCCTCATTTTTATTAGGCGAAAATAGTTCATACTTTAGGATGATTTGTAAGCGATCGCTAATTGTTTAAGATTGATAGTTGGTGTGCGAAAAGGACTTGTAGATACTTTAATTACGGAATTCACATCTTATTTCCGTGAAACTCGGTGAAATAAGGAACTATACCAGCTTTTCTGTTAACATTATTTTTGGAGCAAATTAGGAGACCACTATGCAAACTGCTGATAAATCTGCGCCCGTCAATATTGGTATTTCAGAACAAGACCGCAAAGAGATTGCCGAAGGATTGTCTCGCCTGCTAGCAGACACCTATACCCTTTACCTAAAGACACACTACTTCCACTGGAACGTCACCGGACCGATGTTCCACTCGCTACATAATATGTTTGAGACCGAGTACACTGAATTAGCGGTAGCAGTGGATGATATTGCCGAACGGATTCGTACCATTGGCTATCCAGCGCCGGGTAGTTATAGCGAATTTGCCGAACTCTCTTCGATTCCAGAAACCCGTGGGGTTCCGGAAGCCTCAGAAATGGTACGTTTACTGGTAGAAGCAAATGAAGCTGTGGTAAGAACGGCGCGGGAAGCGTTTCCGGCGGCTGAACGGGCGAATGATGAGTCTTCCGTTGACTTGTTAACTGAACGGATGCGGACTCATGAGAAAACCGCTTGGATGCTGCGGAGTATGTTGAATTAATCGGTAATTATTGGTGGGAAAGGGCGGGTTTTGTTGTTCCGTTATTGGTGGAAAGGGCGGGTTTTGTTGTTCCGTTATTGGTGGAAAGGGCGGGTTTTGTTGTTCCGTTATTGGTGGAAAGGGCGGGTTTTGTTGTTCCGTTATTGGTGGAAAGGGCGGGTTTTGTTGTTCACTTATCGGTGACTAGCTGAATTGAGTCCCTAAACCCGCCCCTACAATTGTGCCTAAACCCGCCCCTACAATTGACCATTCCTATCATATTTGGCTGCAACTTTCTGTCTTCTGCCCTTTGCCCTCTGCCTTTTGATTAACGCCTCAGCAAACGCCGCCGCCGAGTTCGCAAATAGACTCGCAGGGGAAACTGATAAAACTCCATTAATAGCCAGACAATCACGGCAAAATGGAATAAAAACGTTAATCCTGTCCAAGCCAGGGGTAGCCAAGCCAAGCGACTACCGGGCGTTGGCGGGAAGGTGTAGGCAGCTACGCCAATTAACGTGGTGGGTAGTATCACAAACGCCGCTGCAAAAATCCAAGTCATCCATCCCCATTCAACGCCTTGGAGGTGCGCCCCCACCCAGTTTTTGCCATTCCAACGCCAGGTAAGGGGAGGCTGTCTATCGGTCATTTTCAATAATTGCTGTTCCAAGTCAGCCACGAAAATATGACGACAGGCTTCACAAGCCATCGCATCCATTAATGGCATCCCTTGAATTTGACCCACACGACAGATGGGACAGGGGTAAATCCCTTGATAGTGCAAACGGTTGGTTAAATCGGGTAGGTATTGCATATCAACAGCAACGTGCTTCTTAAATCATATTAGCGAGGTTGCCAAAAGAAATCTGCGATCGCACTATTTTTTTCCAACCCTTCCGGCATACCGAACAACACCGAACGCTGAATTAAGGGACGATAACTCAGACGACGGGCGACTCGGCTAGGTATACCATAGCCATAGACAATATGACCCCTACCCGCAATCACGACGACTTGATAATCTGGATTAGCGGTGAGAAAATTAGCAATCCCGTCTGCCATGGTTTCATCCCATAGCACCTGAACCGTGAAAAATCGCTCAAAGCGATCGCTATTACCATGACCTGCCTGTTGATGCTGATTATAAACCGCTTCAACCATTTGCCGATAGTCAGCGTTATCGGTACGAATTTCGTCCAGGGGGGGAATCTGTTGAAGTTCGTCACGGGTGAGACTTTCTAAGCCATTCCGGGCAACTTTGCGGCTAATTTCCGTGGGGGTATTTAGTGCTAAAACAGGTAGTTGATGGGTTTGAGCAAACTGTAATAGGGGGGCATAATACTCCCAGGGAAATCCCCAGCGTTGTTCATAGTCCGTTTGTTCAATTAATTGAGTTTCTGTCAGGTGTCCAGCTAAATATTGATCCAGAATATCCTGATAGGGATGCTGAAACATTTCCATCGCCAGGACAATTTTGGGATTTTCTTGGTAAAGGGCTTGTAGAATGTCGAGTTGGGCTTTATGGTCATCAGGATTACTATGAATTTCCCCTAGATAAACGACATCGGCTTTAACCAATTCCTGAATAATCGTTTCTGGAGATGCTTCAAACTGCATCTCAACAGGTTGATTATTCGCCTGTGCCAGCAGATAAGGCATTTGAGCGCCAGCCGGGGGAGTACAGAAGCAAACGATACCCAAAGACCAAGCGCAGAGTTGGGTTCGTAGTAAGGGCTTTAGCCTATATTTCCTGAGATTTCCTGACGTCAAAATAACCTACAATTGATTCCACTGTTTAAGCTGTGCCACGCTAGAAATCTTACAAGTTTTATCGTCCCACGTCAATCCTGGGACATCTTCAATCGGTTATCTAATTCATCGTTATAGGGTACGTTAGGCGCATTGTCAGGTTAACTTGTATTGTCCCCCAACATCATTCTGCATGAGTCTCTCAGCTTGAGAGATATATCGCTATGATCATAAATTTATGACATCTATGAAGCGTCGTCAGTTTATCCAATTGGCTACATCGGCTTTAGCAACCGTCGGCTTAAGCCACTTAGATTTACAGCGCCAATCCTTACGTTATGGTAAAGTCTTAGCCCAAAGCACTCCCCGCAAACTCGCCCTGTTAGTGGGGATTAATCAGTATCCTACCAATAGCGATCGCTTTACTAGCCTCTCTGGATGCGTCAATGATGTTCGCTTACAGGAACAACTCCTGATTCATCGCTTCGGCTTCCAGCCAGAGGATATCAAGACGGTTACGGATACCGAGGCGACTCGTGATGGCATTTTAACCGCCTTTGAAACCCATTTAATTCAGCAAGCCAAACCCGGAGATGTGGTAGTGTTTCATTTTTCGGGACATGGTTCACAAGTCTTTGATCCTAATCCCATTGATCCGACTTATCCCCTGAATAGTTCCCTTGTTCCTGCGGATGAACATTGGCAAGCTGAGGACGGTATTGTCAATGAAATTACCGGACATACCCTATTTTTACTCATGTTCGCCCTGAAGCAGAAAACTGACAATGTTACCGTGGTGCTGGATAGTTGTCATTCGGGGGGCGGAACCCGGGGAAATGTTAAAATCCGGGCGATTCCTGGGGGGATGGATTTTCGGATGAGTCCGGAAGAAGTCGAGTATCAACAACAATGGCTAAAACGGCTGAATCTATCCCGTGAGGATTTTATCCAATCCTATCAGCAAGGCGTCGCCACTGGCGCGGTAATTGCCTCAGCCCAACGGGAACAAATCGCGGCGGATTATCCCTTTTCTGGGTTTTATGCGGGAGCCTTTACCTATCTACTCACCCAAACATTATGGCAGAATAACCATGATGTGGAAAGTGCGATCGCGGGAATTGAACGGGATATGCGATTCCTGTCTACCCAAATCCCCTTGGTAGAGGTTCCGCCGAATAGTCGCCATTACCGAGAACCGATTTATTTCACAGAACCCAAAACCCTTCCCGCCGAAGGTGTGGTGACAAGCGTTGAAAATAATCGGGTACAAGTTTGGTTAGGGGGTATTTCCCAAGAGAGTTTAGAAGCGATTTCTGAAGGGTCTATTTTTACCCCCCCATTCCGCAGTCGCGGCGAAACGCCCAAAGTTGAATTAATCTCACGCAATGGGTTAATTGCTGAAGCCCAAGTCGAAGGAAACGTCCAACCGGGAGAATTATTACAGGAATTTTCCCGCACGATTCCCAGGGATTGGAAACTCCATATTGGACTTGATCCGTCGTTAAGTCAGGAGACAGAAACAGCCCAAACTGAACTAGAATCCCGACAACGGATTCAACCGATTCTTCCCCAACCGGGAACATTTCCCTATCCGGTAGATGTGCATTATATTCTCAGTCGGATGACTGATGAGTATCAGCAGCAATTGTCATCAGAAACACCGGATAAAATACCACCTGTGGATAGTTTAGGCTTATTTTCTCCTACTTTAGACGTGATTCCCGATTCCTTTGGCATACCGGGAGAAACGTTGACTCAAGGAATTGAACGGTTACAGGGTAAACTTAAATCCCTATTAGCGGCGCGAATTATGCGAATGACACTCAATGCTGAATCCTCACGACTGAATTTAGAGGTGACAATGGGTTTAGAAAATCGTCCCGAAATTGTTGCCCAAGCCTTTACACCACGGGGGTGTCGTCAAGATGACAGCAAATGTCCGCCGTTAGGGAGTCGAGGGGAATCTGGGCAACTCTTGAGTCATCAATTATCGGTGGGAGATGCGTTTCAGTTTAAAGTTACGAATCGGGAAGAGAAGGATTTACATTTGGGAATTATGCTGGTTGACCCAACTGCTGGAATTACAGTTTTATTTCCTAATGAATTGCAGGAAACTTCACGGCAAGATCCGGATAATGCCACCCGGATTAAACCGAATCAAACCCTATTAATTCCGAATCCGAATAAAGATGAATTTGTCTTTATTGCAGAAGAGGCGGGGTTGGGTGAAGTCTTAATTGTCGCCAGTGATCAACCCTTTACCAAAGCCTTACTCAAACTGCGTACCCTTGCCAGAGGGAAAAAGGGGATAATTTCGACGCGGGGAGAAGATTCATTGGAGATAATTAATGATTTAGTTGATGATGTTAGTCGAGGCGCCCAAGTGGGAGTGAGGCGGCGGATTCGCACCTCACAAATGGCAGCGCTTTCGATTACGTTTAACGTGGTTTAACCCCGTAGGGTGCGTTAGGCGCATTGGAGAATTAACGTTGATTATCTCAACCCATAACTGCGCCGTAACGCACCATGTTGCTAACGTGCCTATAATACTTTGAATCTCGTCATTTTAATCTTAACCCCCCTTAATCCCCCATGCCAAAAAAGCGAAGCATCCTCTGTCCTCCCCCCTCTTGTAGCAGGGCTAATTCATTGTGATGAGAGAAAATTAGGACGACCAGAATTTAGCGTAAACTAAATCTTGCAGCCATAGTTTAATCGAGTCATTTGCTTGCTATGAAGGTCAATCTCCTGGAAGCCTTAACCCAAGTGCCAGAC